>DATFJT010000082.1:0-2472 GCA_035269065.1 Saprospiraceae bacterium
ACAGATATTGCCGTGATCATCATCGCAGCCGACGACAAAATAATGCCGCAAACAAAAGAGGCCATCAGCCATGCTCAGGCAGCAGGCGTACCTATAATATTTGCCATCAATAAGATTGACAAACCAGGTGCCTCACCAGACAAAATCAAAAATGAATTGGCCGAAATGAACCTCATGGTAGAGGAGTGGGGGGGTAAATATCAGTCCCAGGATATTTCAGCCAAGAACGGAACCAATATTGATGACCTCCTGGAGAAAATCATCCTTGAGGCAGAAGTCCTTGAACTCAAAGCCAATCCTGATCGTCCTGCGGTAGCCACTGTACTGGATGCCTCCCTGGACAAAGGCCGTGGTTATGTAACCAACGTTCTTATCCAGACAGGTACCCTTAAAATTGGGGATCCCATTTATGCGGGGGAGTTTTCTGGTAAAGTGAAAGCCATGTTTGACGGGCGAGGCAAGCGCTTGAAAAAAGCGGGACCGTCAACACCCATCATGCTACTTGGATTGAGCGGAGCCCCTCAGGCCGGTGAAGCCATTAAAGTAGCCTCATCAGATCAGGAAGCCAGAAATATAGCCAACAAACGCGCCCAAATCATACGTGAACAATCGAACAGGGCGAGCAAGCGAATTTCCCTTGATGAAATCGGACGGCGTTTGGCTCTCGGTACATTTAAAGAGCTCAATCTCATCATTAAAGGTGACGTAGATGGTTCTGTAGAGGCACTTGCTGACTCACTGATCAAGTTATCAGTAGAAACCATCCAGGTAAATGTTATTCACAAAGGGGTAGGACAAATCATCGAGTCAGATGTGCTTCTTGCCTCAGCCTCAGATGCCATTATCATTGGCTTCCAGGTACGTCCTTCGGCGAATGCCAGAAAATTGGCAGAGAAAGAAGGCATTGAAATAAAGACCTACTCCATTATTTACAAAGCCATTGAGGAAATCAAAATGGCCATGGAAGGTATGCTTGAGCCGACGAAAGAAGAGAACATTACAGGACAAGTTGAAATTCGCGAAACCTACAAAATCAGTAAGGTGGGTACTATTGCCGGTTGCTATGTAACCGAGGGCAAAATCATGCGAAATAGCCACATCCGTTTGATTCGCGAGGGCATTGTGATTTATCCGACCAAAGAAGGGCAACACGGAGAAATTGATTCTCTCAAGCGCTTTAAGGAAGATGTAAAAGAAGTCAAAGCGGGTATGGAATGCGGTCTCAATATCAAGAACTTCAACGATATTAAGGTGGGAGACGTCATCGAAGTCTACGAAATCGTCGAGGTCAAGCAGACATTGGAATAATCCGCAATTCATTTTCTTATTGTACCAGTGATCAGTTGTTGGTTGTTAACCTATGATCTTTGGCGTGTTGGTAATAAGCTAAAGCGCTAAAAAGCAATTTTGCCAATCTCCATCTCTCCCACTCTCCTCATCACCCAGTCTCCCTCTCTCCATCTCATTCTCCCCGGTGGACTCCAGTAGAATCGCTACGCGGTCTAAAGGACATTCTACGGGGTATAATGCTCTTCGAGCTGGCTGCGCCTTTACCCCGTGAAATCCCGAAGGGGACAAAGACATTTTACCCTGTGAAATCCCGAAGGGGGCAAAGCCATTTCACAGGGCGAACAGGGCAAGCATTCTTAATCTCAATCTCATCCCAACACAATTCCGTATATTTCCAATTAGTTAGACCATCAGACCAATGAAGAAAATTGAACACCTCGGCATTGCCGTTAAAGACCTCGAGGCATCCAAACTGCTTTTTGAGAAGTTATTGAATACCTCTTGTTATAAAGAAGAAAAAGTGGATTCTGAAAAAGTAACCACGGCCTTCTTCCGCAATGGACCCAACAAAATTGAACTATTGGCACCCATGAGTGGTGAAGGCCCCATCCAAAAATACCTGGACAAGAAAGGCGAAGGCATCCACCACATTGCTTTTGCTGTAGATGATATTTACAAAGAAAAAGAACGCCTGGAGCAAGAGGGCTTTATCTGCCTCAACGACGAGCCGAAAGAAGGAGCAGATAACAAACTGGTCTGTTTTTTCCACCCCAAGAGCACCAATGGCGTATTAATCGAACTCTGTATGGATAAATAATCACCCAAAACACCAAAAACGATGCTCACTGTTCTCAAAGCCTCAGCCGGAAGTGGCAAAACCTTCAGACTGACGCGTTTTTACCTGGAAATTTGCTTTTCGCACCGCAAGGACCCTTATTATTTCCGCCACATTTTGGCCATGACCTTTACCAATGATGCCACGGCAGAGATGAAGGAAAGAATCCTGCGGGAATTGATGGAGCTAGCCAGGGGCAACGAAAACTCAGACCACTGGGCGTACTTTCAAAAGGAATTCAAACTGGACAATCAGGCCCTGCAAAACCATGCCCAACGCATATTGGATGCAATCATGGAGCGCTATGACGACTTCAGCATCAGCACCATAGACAGCTTTTTTCAGCG
>DATFJT010000083.1:0-5684 GCA_035269065.1 Saprospiraceae bacterium
TTTTTCAGTACTGCGCGTACCATGGCAAGATTTGGTTTGATGATCTTGGCGGAAGGTGAATGGCAAGATGAAGTTATCATGGAAGACAAAGAGTATTTCAACCAGATGATTACGCCCTCTCAAGATCTTAATCCTGCATACGGTTATCTCTGGTGGCTCAATGGCCAGGAGCGTATTATGGTTCCCGGCAGCAGGAGGACGTTCAATCAAACCCTTTGCCCCCCGGCACCTGCAGATATGGTGGCTGCTATGGGTAAGAATAGTCAACTTTTGAATGTAGTCCCAAGTGAAGGCCTCGTGGTTGTAAGAATGGGGGAATCTCCGTCAAACGCCCTGGTCTCTTATGATCTTCAGGATGGTATTTGGGGATATCTCAATCATATCATCTGCATTCCCAGCAATCAGAGGGAACAGACAAACAATTCTTTTAAGCTTTTTCCCAATCCCGTGGTTTCAGGAAAAGTCAATTTTGAGAATTTGCTCACCGGTGGTCCTGGTGATTGGATGCTTTACGATATTTCTGGACGGTTGGTTTTTCAAACAAAATGTACAGAAGATAAAGCTAGAATTGATCTTCCATCCTATCTGGAAAATGGACTCTATGTGTATCTTTTTCAATCAAAAGCTGGTCATTCGCTAAAAGGAAGGTTGGTTCTTCAGAGATAATTATTTTTTATCACACGCAACGTTTTCAGGAATTTTGGCTAGTAGAAGTAGAATAATGAGTTGGATCCAACTGGGCATTTCTCATTATACTAAATTAGTGCAGGATTCAAAATGAAACACCTTGCCATCACCGCTTAAAGAAGACAATGCGAATCAGGAATGGAAGAGGGAGCTCTATCTGAAATACGTGGAGAAAGTACATACCCTTTGCCGAAGGTTCAGTGATTGCGATGAGCGGGCCAAGGATTTCACTCAGGAGTGCTTTATGGAGGTTTTTAAAAATTTCCATAGGTACGATGACACCAAAGGAGAGTTGGGAGGATGGATTTATATCGTATCCAGAAACCATGTCTTGAAAATGATCAAGAAAGAGAAAAAGCTTGGATTGAGATTTTCTGATGACCTCTCCTACATTCCTGAGGAAAAAGAAGAAGAATTGCCTGATTTGCCGGATCAGGAAACCTTGATTCGAGCTATTCAAAGTCTGCCTGACGGCTACCGAAACGTGATTAACCTCTACGTTTTTGAAAATAGATCACACGAGGAGGTTGCAGAAATATTGGAGATCAGTTCCTCGACGAGCAGGTCGCAGTATGCGAGGGCCAAGAAATTATTGAAAAAAAAGCTTCAATTAGAAATATATGTCAAGAAAGAGCTTTGAAGATAAACTCAGAGGCAGCCTGAAGGATTATAACTCCCCCCTTAGCAAGGAGGAAATGTACCAGGACTTTCTCAATAGAACGGAAAAAGAAGAAAATAAGAGAAGAGTACTTTGGCTGATGGTACCCGGACTCATAACTATTTTGTCAATGCTCGGCGTATGGTTTTATCAACATGTTGAGAAAAACCCTCCCCGCCAACCTGGGGCTCCAGAGATGAACCGGACGGGGCAAAAACAGGCACAATCATCCAATTCGAGCTATGAAATTATAGATGCCGCTGAAGTTAAAAATCAAAAGGTAGAGAAGGAGGAGCCTCCTTCAGACAATGAAGAATATGACGCTGCGGGCAATTCTGGATCAGAAGTGGTCAGCTATGCGTCTCCGTCAAAAATAAATGAGCGTTTTCCCAGAGATCATTCTGATCAAGAATTAGAGAAAGATCTTCACGAGATTCAGGAAATAGGTCAGAAAGTTGATATACAATTGCCCCTAAGAGCAGTATCAACAGAAATTCCTGTACTTGAATTCCGAAAGGTCTTTCTCTTATTGAAACAACCTTCTACTCAGATGACTAACTTCAAGACTCGTAAGGATTATATACGAAAAGAGGAAGAGGCATGGGGTAAGGTGACCCATCTGGAGTTTTCTTATGGTTATTTTTCACCTGTAAATCAATTATCGAATACCTTGTCTAGCCAAATTGATCGACTTGGTGTTACGGCAGGTAAAGAATGGATCTCACCAAAAAATTGGACATTTGGTTTGACAGGTGGATTTGCCAGATACAACCTCATGCAGGACGGCAAAATGCTCCTACAGCCTTCCTACGATACCTTGGCCATGCAGGCAATGTTGACTATGGTGCATGCGTCATTGAATGGCGATTTCCCGGGCACTCCTGACTCCTATGACACGGGATATAGTCTATTGCAATACCAGAATGCCATACAATTAGGTATACGCCTAGGAAAATTGATCCCTTTGCGTGGAAAATTGGAGGCTGAATTCAATACCGCTTTTTCTACGGAGTATGTATGGCGTTCGGAAGGTGAATGGAGCAACCCGGAGAGAGGCGTTTATTTGGACTATAAATTTGAAGATTATAGTGCTTTGGCAGTAAGTCTGCGCGGTCAGGCAGGCCTGCGCATGCATTTGACACATGAGAATTTCTTACGCCTTGGCGTCAGTTACCACACTGACTTATCGGACAGACGTAGGGATTCTGATTTATTTCGACGGTTTCAAGGAATTGGATTTTACCTCGGATTAAGCAAATTTTTTCATTAATATTTCTTGCTTTTAATCAAAGCGAGAGGGCCATTTAGCCTTAGGAGCCATTTATGAAAATGAGTTGATTTTTCTACCTTTAGCGAAATGCTCAGGGAATGGTAGATTTGATCATAAAGAATGTGCGCATATACCAACCGGAAAGTAGCTGGCATGGTAAAAATTGCGACCTACTGATTAGGGATGGATGCCTGGAAAAAATTGAATCTCACGGAGGCTCCTCCGTAGTCAATCAATCATTTGATCAAATGGATGCCAGTGGTCTTACTCTGGCTCCGAGTTTTGTCGATACTTCTTTTTGGTTGGGTGAGCCAGGGTTTGAACGTCTGGAGGATTTTAATTCGGCTTCCAATCTGGCTTACGGCTCTGGATACGGTCATCTTTTTGTAATGCCCGATTTAAATCCCCCGGTCGATCACTCAAGCCTGGTCCGGTTCATTGCAGAAAAGAGTGAGCTCACAGGAACAGATTTTCATTCTGTAGGCCGATTGACACGAAAAGTAGCGGAAACAGAATACCTCACTGAGATGATGGATATGTCGCGTGCCGGTGCTGTAGCCTTTAGCAATGGACGGCGAGGGCTATATGATTTGGGTGCTTTAGAACGCTCAATGAGGTACACGGTTATGTGTGACCGCATGTTGATGCAATATCCTCTAGAGCCATCTTTATCAAAAAATGGGGTGGTGCATGCATGTGCTGCAACGGAGCAAATGGGTCTTCCCGGGATTTTTGGATTGGCAGAAAGCATGGGTGTCAGCAACCAGCTCAAACTGGCTGAATTTGCAGGTGCACCTTGTTTTCTTATGACAATTACTTCAGAGGATACGGTGGATCTATTGAAGCAAGCGAAATCAAAAGGAAGAGAGGTATACAGTTCGGTCTCAGTAATGAATATCGCTGAGAATTATTCTGCTCAGGAGACTTACGATCCCATGTATAAACTCTGGCCTGTTCTGCGTTCTGAATCAGATCGAAAGGCCCTTGTAGAGGCCCTAAAGTCCGGAGACATAGACCTGGTCACGGCCAATCATCAACCGGTTGCCATTGAGGACAAGAAAAAAGAATTTGGTTTTGCTTCTTTTGGAGCCATAGGGCTTCAGTACGCCTTTCCATTGCTTCTTGAGTCATTAGGAGGTTCGGTCGCCCTAGATCTTGCACTTGAAATCTTGTCATTGAGACCGCGCAGAATTTTTCCCCTTGAAGAAGTGCAATTTATTCCCGGGGAAAAGGCTGACTACGTTTTAATTGACCCTAACCGGGAGTGGCAGTTTTCAAAAACAAGTAACCTATCAAAGTCAGTCAATTCGCCTTATTTTAACAGGACCTTCAAAGGTATGAGTCGTGCCTTGATTAGGTCTACAAAGTTTTTTGATTATGGTATCGGTGTGGAGAAATAAGTCCATTCTTTATGGTTTAGTTACCGGTATGGCGGGGTTGATTACAGTATCTCTAGGTATGAGCTTCAATGATCGATTGTTTGTACAGTGGAATATTCTATTCTTTGCTTTCATCAGCCTAATTTCCATGGCACTCCTCGCGCGCGCCCTCCTCATGGAAATTGATTTCATGGGATTTAATGAACTGCTCAAGCCTATGATGGTGCTATTTATATTTTCCTATCTCGTGTACACGGTCGGCTTTTTTTTCTTTGAAAAGTATATCAATCCCGAGGTAGCTGGCATTAAATATGAGATTTCTAAAGAGCAATTTGAGAATTATCAAGATCAAATGGACGACGAACAAAGAGAACAGGCTCAAAAAGTGATTAACAATCGCGAGAATTTTGAACCCGGCTTTTCACTGCAGGGTTTCCTGTTTAGTTTTGCCCTCTTTTTTGCCGTTATAGGATTGCCTGAAAGTATTCTTGTGGCGGCCATAGCCAACAGGGGCTTTCATAATGAGAAGAAAGAAACCATAGAAAGAGACCCATGAAGGAAATCAAGTCGGAAATTGATCTCAGTATTGTTATTTCACTTCTCAACGAGGAGGAGTCTTTGCCGGAGTTGGAAGAGTGGATCAGAACTGTGGTGGAACGCGAAGCTTATGATTACGAAATCCTATTTATAGATGATGGCAGCACAGATCAGTCCTGGAGCATCATCAAAGAGTTAAGGGATAAAAATCCACATATCAGAGCCATCAAATTCAGAAGGAATTACGGTAAAAGTGCAGCCTTGAATGAAGGGTTTCAAGCGGCACGCGGTGAAGTAGTGGTGACGATGGATGCAGACCTGCAAGATAATCCAGAGGAGATACCCGCACTCTTTGATATGATAACCAGGGAGCGATATGACCTGGTAAGCGGGTGGAAAAAGAAAAGGTATGACCCTATCATTAGTAAGAATTTGCCCAGTAAGCTTTTCAATTTTGTAGCGAGAAGGGTTTCAGGCTTGGGTCTGCACGATTTCAATTGTGGCTTAAAAGCCTACCATTTCCCGGTGATTAAGACTATAGAGGTCTATGGTGAAATGCACAGATACATACCTGTAATGGCAAAATGGGCCGGCTTCGGTCGTATTACCGAAAAGGTTGTACAACACCAGGCGCGTAAGTACGGCAGCAGCAAATTCGGAATGGAACGTTTTATCAATGGTTTCCTGGATCTAATGAGCATTACCTTTGTGGGTAAATTTGGTAAACGTCCGATGCACTTATTTGGTGCACTCGGTTTGTTCACCTTCTTCGTAGGCTTCATCATTTTGCTTTATCTTACTTACATCAAAATGTTCCAAGCTGAGGTGAATATTGACGATCGCCCGCTTTTCTTCCTGGGTATTCTCACCCTTATTATTGGCACCCAATTGTTCCTGACAGGATTTCTGGCAGAATTGCTGGTTCGAAATTCGACCGAGCGCAACAAGTATGTGATTGAGACTAAAATAGGCATCCAAGAGTGAAGGCGCTGAAAATAGCCATTGTGGGACCAGCCCACCCGTATCGAGGAGGCATGTCAGCTTTCAATGAAAGCCTGGCGAGGGAAATAATAAATCAGGGCCACCGGGTGGAAATCATAAACTTCATTTTTCAATACCCAAACTGGATATTTCCCGGAGAGAAACAGACCAC
>DATFJT010000084.1:0-6888 GCA_035269065.1 Saprospiraceae bacterium
CTCATAGAACCGCAGTACAACAACAAGGCACTGTACTTACAATTGTCCCCGCAGGATTCTGAGCAAAGCCTTGTTCTCAGTTATCAAGTCGAGCGCCTGGAGAAATCTGCCTACCGGGAGGATGATGCTGAACCGGATCGCTACCTGCAATCCACGGACCTCCTGCCGGTGAATGAACGATTCAAGACCCTTTCTGCGGAGATCATCTTGGAGAAAAAAGCGGAGAATACGCTCAGTAAAGCTCGTGCGATTTACGATTACATCATTGATAATTTGCGCTATGCCAAGCAAGGCACTTATGGGACGGCGGATGCCACTTATGCCTGTGATGCCAAATCCGGGAACTGCACCGAGTTCCATTCCCTGTTCATTTCCCTGGCGAGATCTGCCGGCATACCTGCGCGGTTTGCTGTGGGAGCAGCCATCCCCTCAGAACGGGATGAGGGAGGCATCAACGGCTATCATTGTTGGGCGGAGTTTTACGCTGAGGGAAAGTGGTGGCCCGTGGATATCAGCGAGGCCAATAAGTACACTGCGCTGGCAACTTACTACTTCGGACATCACCCGGCAAATCGAATCGAGTTCAGCAAGGGGAGGGATCTCTTTTTCTATCCTGGTCCAGAAAGCGGGGGCTTGCCCTTCTTTGCCTACCCTGTTTTACAAAAAAAGAGCGGACAGGAAATGCCCGTCCGCACTGAATTCTCATTTCAAAGAAGCTTACCCGAAGGTTAAAGCCAATCTTTAATTAGTTGGGGTGCTCATCTCCTCCGTCAGGGTGCTCGTGATCTCCATGATCATGCCCTTCATGGTCATGACCCTCGTGATCGTGTCCATCGTGATTGTTTTCCATGGAAGCCTCTTCTTCTTTGGCTTTCTCTTCCTCCTGCATTTCAGTGCTCTCGCCCTCAGCATCGTCGCCCTCAGATTGTGTATTGCCTCCACATGCGACAAATGTCATGGGTACAAGCATGATCAAAAGCACTTTTAGAAAAGAAACAAATGTTTCAAAATTGAAAATTTTCATCGCGTTTAATTTTAAATCAGTCAATCAATGTTGTCAAATATAACTCATCAAACGGCACTAAACCAATGATATTATCTGAAATCTAACAAAGTAGGGCCTTGAGCGATAAACGCATGGCTGAAGTAATGTCTTCAACGAGGGAGAAAAACAATTGGAAAACTCCTTCCAAAAAAAGAAAAAGCCGGCAAATGTGCCGGCTTCATTGGTCGGGATGACTGGATTCGAACCAGCGACCTCACGCCCCCCAGACGTGCACTCTAACCGGGCTGAGCTACATCCCGAAAAAAGGGTTTGTGTTTGGGTGTGGGTGTGGGTTGAACTGTGCGTGTGTGACCTGGATAAAACCGAGCTCAACGCGCAGGCCGCAAATTTAGAGAAAAATTGAGAATAGATGTAGACCTAAGTTCCTTTTCTCAGCAGTAGGCCTTTGAGGTAACGACCTTCCGGGTGGAAGAGGTGCACCGGGTGATCCATGCCCTGTTGTAATTTTTTCAATATGCGGTAGTCTCCACCGGCTTCAAGGCCTGCAGCAACCACGGTGTTGGTGAAAAGCTTTTCATCGACCACCTGGCTACAGGAATACGTCATGAGAAGTCCACCGGGACGCAAAACTTTCATGCCTGCAGCATTGAGGCGTTTGTAGGCCTGCACGGCATTGTGTCTTTTTTTTCTGCTTTTGGCAAAAGCCGGTGGATCCAGGATCACTACGTCGTAACTGGATGCCTCCAATTCATTGAGGTATTTTAGCGCATCTCCCCTTAGCGTTTCATGCCTGTCGCCGGTGAAATGATTGAGGGCGAGATTTTTTTCGAGCACCTGCAAGGCAGTTTTAGACACATCTACACTTTCTACGGATGTCGCCTCTCCTTCAAGGGCACTGATGGAAAACCCGCCCGTGTAACAAAAGCAGTTCAATACTTTTTTCCCTTTTGACAATCTTCGCAATAACATTCTATTGTCCCGCTGATCCAGGAAAAACCCGGTTTTTTGGCCCTCTACAACATCAACATGGTATTTGAGACCATTTTCCAGCACGGTCAACTCTGCGTGTTCTCCGCTTAAAAATCGATTGATTCCTCCAGCGGCCGCCGGTCCTTCTGCCCTCAGATACACACTGTGAATGTCCAAAAGGGTATTATTGAGAAAAGCGGCCGACAGGCTTTGCGATTCTTTGAGCATGCCCTTGCTATGGCATTGCAGAACGACTACACCCGCGTAATAATCAACGATGAGCCCCGGCAGGCCATCTCCTTCTCCATGTACGAGTCGGAAGCAATCATTTTCTCCTGGTTTGTAGAGTCCGAGCTGCAATCTAAGCTCAATGGCGGCATGCAGTTTTTCCTCCCAAAACACTCGGTCGATGGGACGATCTTCCCAACTCAAAATTCTGACGGCAATGCTGCCGGATCCCCAATGACCGATGGCTTTGAACTGTCCCTGGCTGTCAGATACACGTACCAATTCTCCGGCTTCAATATCCTCCCTGGATGTCTGCAATGCCCCTGAGAAGATCCATGGATGCCTGACATCCATAATGCGTGATTTGTTTTTCTTGAGAAATACTTCTGTCATTGCATGGGTATTTGTGCATAGCGTATGCCGTCTTCCAAAGGAGCTTCGATTAATTCTACGATGTCATCAATGGCCTCAGGTGTTCCCAATAAGTCAAATGTCCCAAGATCCAGGTACAAAACGGGAACTTCGCAGTAGTTTCTGAAATATTGGTCGTACTGCTCCTGAATCCCGTTGAGATATTCAGGCTGAATGTTTTGTTCGTAAGACCTGCCTCTTTCTTTAATTTGCTGCAATAATTGTTTTACCGGCCGGTATAGGAATATGATCAATTCAGGTTGAGGCAATTGTATCTCCAGCATTTGAAACAGTCGGGTAAAAAGCCGGAATTCTCTTTCGTTTAGGTTTTGCTGGGCGAACAGCAGTGTTTTTGGGAAGATGTAATCGCTGATAACGGCGCTGTGAAAGAGATGTCCTTTGGACAAATAATCTTCCATTTGCTTGTAGCGCTCTGCCATGAACCACAATTCCATGGGCAGTGCATGCCTTTCTGGCTCTTCGTAGAAATGCTGAAGAAAGTCATTTTCCTTGAATTGTTCCAGGATCAAACCCGAGTCAAAACGCTTGGCCATGAGGCTGGCCAGGCTTGTTTTTCCCGAACCAATATTACCTTCAATGGCGATAAATTTTTTATTCACGTTGATCGGATTCTTGATACTTTTCTACCGAAGTAGTGTCAGGGCAATCTCGCAATAATTCCCTTGCAGACTTACGGAAAACGGGATGTATGTACTCCGGTCTGATCTCATTCAAGGGTAAAAGTACAAATTTGCGCAGATGCAGCCTTTTGTGCGGTATTTGGAATTGCTCGGTATTGTAGATCAGCTGTCCCAGAAAAAGTAAATCGATGTCGATGATGCGGGGTGCATTCTTTTTGTGATCTGGCGGCCGTCCCATTTTTTGTTCTATACTGCTAATGTCTTGTTTGATTTCCTCCGGCATCTTTTCGGTCCGGCAAATCACCACTGCGTTGAGGTATGCTTCCTGGGGTAGCGTTACCCCCCAGGGTTCCGTTTCGTAGTAGGAGGATTGGTCCATTAACTCTCCAACCTGCTCAGCCAATAATTCGATTGCTTTGCGAAGGTTTCGCTCACGATCCCCAAGATTACTTCCTATTGAAAATACGGCCTCCATTTTTCGATAATTGACAGGCAAAGTTTCTACATTTTATTTTTTTATTCAATAATTTCTGGCATTTCATAAAACTTTCTTGTCCTTCAACACTGTTTCGTATATAAACACTATACCTCAGGTATAAATCTCATATAGCTATTAATTTTTATGGTAGAAAACAATCCTGGCAAAAACATCATTACTGTACCTATTTACGACACGCAGAGAGTAATGGATAAGACGCATGATGTGTCGCCGGTTGTACTACAGTCAGTGCGTACCATTTCTCAAACTTTTGGCAACTGGTTTCCGGGATTACTTTCTCCCCTGTACATACAACTTTTTATGAGGCCACCTGCTCGGGCCAAGCACCGCAAAGAGGACGAATTGCTGAGAAAGGTGACACGAAAGTCCATGACCTATGGTAAACTGGATATTCGCGTTTATGAATGGCAAGCATATCCAAACGCCCCGTGGATTGTGCTCGTTCATGGCTGGCAGTCGAGAGGCACAGCTCTTCGTCATTTTGTACCTGCATTACACGAATTGGGATACAACGTGGTTGCTTTCGACGGGCCCGCGCACGGGGAGTCTTCCGGCTGGAAAAACAATCTCATTTTAATGTCTCAGGTGCTGCACCAGGTCATTGATCAATATGAGGAGGTCAAGGGAGTCGTTGGTCATTCTTTTGGAGGGGCCACTTCCAGTTATTTGCTTTCGAATGAGTTGAGTGATTTATCTCTGGATTTGATGACTTTTATTGCTACGCCCACTTCCATGGAGCGAATATTCCAGGAGTTTTTTGACATTGTTGGGGCTCCAGACACTTTGAGGGAGCGCATTATAAAAAACCTGCAGGACAAGTTTGAGCTTGAATTGGATGATGTCGATACCGATAAGACCGTAAAAAAGGTGAAGACCAAACGGGGTGTTATCATCCATGACGAGAGAGACCGAATTGTGTTGCCCAAAAATGCAGAAGCAATATTGAATGCACGCCCGGATTTCACCTGGCTTAAGCCCGTAGGTCTTGGTCATTTCCTGCCTGTCAAGAACAAAAAAGTCATGGAAGCGTACCTGCATATCCTCAACAACCCAAATTGATCAGGAAGCCTTACGGTGGGCCTTTTTCTGCTGGCGTTGAAAACGATTGTACTCTTTTGTTGCTTTTAGGTATTTTTTCAATTCTACCCGGACTTTGGGTGCTAGAATGATGACACCAATAATATTGGGTACCACCATGGCAAAAATCATGGCATCTGAGAAATTGATAACCGAGTCCAGCTTGATGGATGCTCCTACCACAACAAAAACCACGAATAGCCCTTTGTACACCAAGTCAGTCGTTCTTCCTCTTCCGAATAAATATAACCATCCTTGCATGCCGTAGTACGACCAGGAGATCATAGTGGAAAAAGCAAACAGAATGACGGCAATCGTGAGCACTACTGAGAAATTCGGTATGACCGTGTCAAAGGCGGTTGAAGTCAACTCCACCCCCTGTGTGATGGGCGAGCCATAGACAAAAAAGCCGCCCTGTATATTGGTAATGATGATGACAAGAGCCGTCATGGTACAAATCACAACGGTGTCAATAAACGGCTCGAGAAGAGCTACCAAACCTTCGCTGACAGGGAATTTGGTTCTAACAGCGGAGTGGGCAATGGCAGCAGATCCTACACCAGCTTCATTTGAAAAAGCGCCTCTTCGGATACCCTGTATCAATACGCCAACAAGTCCGCCGGCAATACCAAGTCCTGAGAACGCCCCTTCAATAATCAATGAAAAGGCATCGTCTATAAGGCTGAAATTGGCCACCAGGATAACAAGGGCAGCGAGGACATAAATGCCGGCCATAAAGGGCACTACTTTTTCTGTAACAGAAGCAATGCGCTTGATTCCTCCAATGATGACAATTCCTACTAAAATGGCCATGACTATGCCGAACATGATGGCGCCGAAACTGGACAAGTCGAACAGCTCGATGAACTGTGCCGCGGCCTGGTTGGCCTGGAACATATTTCCGCCACCAAACGAACCTCCCACCACCATGATGGCGAAAATGACGGCCAGCACTTTACCCAATCCGGCCATACCCATTTCTTTGAGGCCTTTACTTAAATAGTACATGGGACCTCCGTAAACAGTACCATCAGCGTCCACATCTCTGTACTTCACACCGAGGGTACACTCTGCAAATTTCGAAGACATGCCCAGCAGACCTGCGACGATCATCCAGAAAGTAGCTCCGGGTCCACCAATAGATAGGGCCACTGCCACGCCGGCAATATTTCCAAGTCCTACAGTCGCTGACAGGGCAGCAGTGAGCGCCTGAAAGTGAGATACTTCTCCGTCTGCAGATTCATCTCTTATGGTACCTGGTTCGTCACCTCCGGGTGTGAGGTCTCCTTCCAGATGTTCTTTTTTGTCGGGTTTTTCGTACCGAATGGTTTCCGGAATGTCATCTCCGGGGGTCAAATCACCATACAAGTGATCCAGGCCGTGTTTTTCGATGGTCTCGTATTTTCCGCGCACAACATTGATGGCAGTTTTGAGCTGCGTGATATTGACAAAGTTGAAATAGATGGTAAAGTATAGTGCGCCTCCAACCAGGACAATGAGCACCCAGGGAACCTGCCATTGTTCCGAGAATGGAATGCTCCAGAAAATAGCATTAACAAACCATCCGGTCAATTGTCCAAAGACCTGGTCAATTTTTTCTGAAAGGTTTTGCTCCTGGGCGATTACAGCCAATGGAAGCATGGTTGCGGAAACTGAAAGTAAAATGTAAGAAAGGAACCTGCTCATGAGTGCGGTGATTTATGCAAAGCAAAAACACCGAATTTAACAATTATTCAACTTTGTCCTAATTTTTGACCTTCCAGGGACTCTATTTCAGCTGATTTTGCTTTCTTCGTATTAAAATTATTTCCATGCAAGCCTACCACGATTTAGTGCAGCATATTTTTGATCATGGTGTCGAGAAAGACGATCGCACAGGTACCGGGACAATCTCAGTTTTTGGGTATCAATTCAGACATGATTTACAAAAAGGTTTTCCCTTGCTGACAACGAAAAAGATGCATACAAAATCTATCATTTACGAATTGCTGTGGTTTCTCAAAGGGGATACCAATGTCAAATACCTACAGGAACACGGTGTTCGCATATGGAATGAA
>DATFJT010000085.1:0-17390 GCA_035269065.1 Saprospiraceae bacterium
CTTGAATTGTACAAAGATGGGCTTTCCTTCACCCCCGTCAGCAACGTTCATCCAGCATCCCTTCGCCTGGCATACTTCCTGAACTGTCGCTTTAACTACGGCAGGAACACTGTCTTGCTCTTCCAGTGCATCAATAACTTCGGATACATTTTGCGTTTCTGTGTACTCAAACTGTTCACCCTGCCAATTTTCATCAGCTACCTCCTCGATTTTCGTTTCTTCTTCAGCAGCTGATTCTGAGGTGGTATTTTGTCCTGTGCACATCCATAAAAATGGCACCACCAAAAGTGCATACAATACATGCTTACTCATATAAAATTGATTTTAAAACTTGACATTTCCTGGTGTTCTAGGGAACGGAATGACATCACGGATGTTGCCCATTCCTGTTACAAACTGCACAAGGCGCTCGAACCCAAGCCCGAAGCCGGCATGCGGACATGTTCCATAACGTCTGGTATCCAAATACCAGGACATTTCTTGTTCTGGTATATCCATTTCTGCCATCCTCTTTTCCAGCACATCGAGGCGCTCTTCTCTCTGGGAACCTCCAATAATCTCCCCTATGCCGGGGAATAGAATATCCATAGCCGCTACGGTGCGGTCGTCCTCATTGAGACGCATATAAAAGGCCTTGATATTTTTGGGGTAATCGTATAAAATAACAGGCTTTTTGAAGTGCTTTTCGACCAGGTAGCGTTCATGCTCACTTTGCAGATCGGCTCCCCAGTCTTCAATCACAAAATCAAATTTCTTTTTCTTGTTGGGTTTTGATCTCTTGAGAATTTCAATGGCCTCAGAATAGGTGACGCGTTCAAAATCATTTTCTACACAGAACCTCAATTTCTCAATTAGAGCCATTGGACTGCGTTTGTCCTTGGGCAGCTGACTCTCCTCTTTCATCTGTCTGTCATTGAGAAAAAGCAAATCCTCCTCACAATGCTCCAGGACATATTCAAGCAGAAAAGACAACATATTCTCTGCGAGATCCATATCGTCTTTCAAATCTGCAAAAGCAATCTCGGGCTCTATCATCCAAAATTCAGCGAGGTGCCTCGTGGTATTGCTATTTTCAGCCCGGAATGTCGGACCAAAAGTGTAGACTTTGGACAAAGCCAAGGCTCCCAATTCTGCCTCCAGTTGTCCGGAGACAGTAAGGTGGCTCATCTTCTCAAAAAAGTCCTTGCTATAATCCACTTTGCCTTCCTCTGTCTTTGGGAGATTCTCCATATCGAGCGCTGTGACTTTGAACATTTCACCGGCGCCCTCCGCATCACTTGCTGTGATAATCGGGGTATGGAAATAGTAAAAGCCACGGTCGTTAAAGTACTTGTGAATGCCGTAAGATAAATGATGACGAATACGGAAAATAGCCCCAAAAGTATTGGTGCGTGCCCTCAGGTGGGCATTGGTGCGCAAAAACTCAAAACTGTGCTTTTTCGGCTGTAAAGGATAATGTTCTGCACTGCTTTCACCAAGTACGGTCACCTCGGTGGCCTTAATTTCGGATTTCTGTCCTTTCCCCTGGGAAGGAACCAACATACCCTTAATTTCCAAGGCGGCTCCAGTGGTCAGTTTTTTAAGTAGATCCGGGTTTACCGACTCCTTATCCACCACTACCTGGAAGTTCTGAAGGGTTGAACCATCGTTGAGCGCAATGAATTGGTTGTTTCGGAAGGTCCTTATCCATCCACATACTTTTACCTCCTGCTCATGGGGCTCCATCCCCATCAATGTTTTTAACTCTACTCGATCAGACATGCCTTCTCAAAATTTTATCCGTTTCTGAACCTCCAATGGCCCCGTCTTTAAGAAAACGCAAAAATACGTAAAGATCACTCAAGATGAGCAATGATTGCCAATTTTGACCATTCCCAGTATCCCTTCAAAGGCCAATCCTACCTGACCCCGTGCATCAGTCTCTTCAACAGAGGATTAAGCAGGGCAGAAACAACCCCTAAAGCAATTGGTATAATTGTAAAAATTAAAAAGAAGTAAGAAAGGCCCTGAGTTTCTGCTATTTTATCTATTTCCCCACCTACTGTATGAGCTGTTTTATTGCCTATGGCGATGGCCAGATAATATACCCCAAACATGAAAGCAATCATCCTTGCAGGTACCAACTTGCTTAAATAGGACAATCCCATGGGTGACAAACATAACTCACCGAGTGTATGAAACAAATAGGCCATGATCAACCAGAACATGCTCAATTGAGCTGATTCTGAGCCGGGCATCACATTTCTTGCTCCAAAAGCCAAGAATCCGAATCCAAGCCCCAACAAAATCATACCCATTGCGTACTTAATGGCTCCAGGTGGGTTGTATTTGCTTTCCCAAAGCCTTGAAAATAAAGGCGCAAAAGAAATGATGAACAAGGAATTTAAAATCGCAAACCAGGTGACAGGAACTTCTGTACTTGTTGATTGAAATTCGCTGAAAACCTTATAACCCACTATTCCCCAGATAATCACAAAACTGGTTCCCAAAATGATATTGGACAAAGGAACACGTTTAAAAGTTTTATTGAAAAGGGCATATAGCACATAAGTAATGATACCCAGTGGCACAACGGTCACCAGCAAATCCACTATTTTGAAAATCATGGCTCCTGAACCGGATAAAACCCTCGCCGTGAAATCCCTCGTGTAAAGTGGAAGCGTTCCGGCTGCCTGCTCAAAGGCTGCCCAAAAGAAGACCGTCAATAAGGAAAATATGACAACTGCCACCATCCTGTCGCGGACTATTTTAGTGTAACGCGGTATTCTGAGAATTAAAAGAAACAGGAATGATATGACTGCAATAAGGGCAAAGAAATAGGAGTTCGGGATGCCCATCACAGTCATATTGAGGGTTTCAATACCACCAATTTTATAGAGCGGATCATTGATAATGTAAATCAAAGCGCTTACAAGAAATACCCCAATTAGAATATAGTCTATGGGAAGAAAAGGATTGAGTTCTTCCTTTTTTACTTCCTTGGTTTGAGTTTGTTCCACTCCAAGAATTTCTACTTCATATTTTTTATCAGGCCTGGCACCAATATCTCCGAAAAGTACCTGAGCAAAATAGAATTGGAGCATGCCGAGAAACATAAAAATACCTGCAAGTCCAAATCCCCATGACCATCCTACTTTCTCACCCACATAGCCACATAACATGATTCCCAAAAAAGCACCAGCATTTACACCCATGTAAAAAATCGTATAGGCACCGTCCTTTTTATCCTCATGATCTTCATACATGTACGAAATAATGGAGGTCATATTAGGCTTAAAAAAACCATTACCCAGTATCAGTAGTGCAATTCCAATATATAGGAACAAAGGCGTTTCTGCCGCCATGGAGGCATGACCTAATGTCATCAACAGAGCCCCAATAACCACGGCGTTTCGGTAACCTAAATACTTGTCAGCCAGATAGCCACCCGCTATTGGTGTTAAATAGACCAAAAGGGCATAAGTCCCAAGCAATGAAAGCGCTGCTTCGGTTGTCCACTCCCAGCCTGGATTTACTCCAGTAATAGCTGCTGTTAAAAATAAGACGAGCAAAGCTCGCATCCCGTAATAGGAAAATCTTTCCCACATTTCAGTAAAAAACAAGACAAAAAGCCCGGCCGGATGACCAAGTACTTTTGAATCAAAAAAATTTTCCTTTGTAGTACTCATTTGTTCTATGTTATAGTGCTAATTATTCGTCTGCTAATTCGAAGCCCTCCACCTCTTTGTCTCCCTTGGTATAGTCCACTTCCTTGTCTTCTGCCCCATGTGTGAGGTATTCCAGTTTTTTTCTAAACACCAAAACGATGGCTCCAAAAGTAATGCAGAATACTGCTATGCCCGTAAAAACGGCAAATTCACCGAACTGGCTTGCACTTTCACCCAAAAGACCGGCCACCTTATTTCCCAAACCAGTCATAGCAAAGTAAACACCCATCATAATAGATGCGTATTTAAGTGGGGCCAATTTGGTGATGTAAGAAAGTGCCACTGGGCTGATGCATAATTCTCCGACGGTGTGCAGGAGGTAAGCCAATACGAGCCAAATCATAGCTGAAGAGCCCGTAGCCTGATATTGGGCTGATGCAGCCGACATGAAAAAGAAACCTGATCCCATAATGATTAGACCCAGGATCATCTTAAAGAGTGATGTAGACAATTGACCCTTGAGTTTTCTTCTCGCCCAGAAACCCGCAATCGCCGTTCCCAATAGAATAATGAATAGTGCATTGAGCGACTGAAACCAGGAAGCCGGGATCTCGAAACCCATCAGCATCCGGCTCGTTTTTTCTTTTGCGTACAAGTTCATCAGTCCTCCTGCCTGCTCAAAAGCACCCCAGAAGACGATTACAAGAAGAAAAGAAATTAACAGTACGACGACACGGTCTTTCTCCACTTTAGAAAGAGGTCTTTTGGCTGCTACAATTTCTTCTGGATCTTTGGATTTCCCTATGTAGTTACCCACATGACTGAGGTACTTTTGACCAAAGAGATATACGATCATTCCCAGTAACATTCCAATACCGGCAAGACCAAAGCCATAATGCCAGCCATAGACTTCTCCGATATATCCCACCAACAAGCTGGATGCAAAAGCACCAATATTAATTCCTATATAAAATATGGTAAAACCCTTATCCCTTCTTACATCTCCCTGCCTGTAAAGGCCTCCCACCATGGTAGAAATATTCGGTTTGAGCATTCCTACTCCTGCGATAATCAGAATAAGACCAGAGTAAAATGCCCACATTTGTTCTATGGCTAGAATCCCGTGACCAAAACACAATAGTATACCTCCTACCAAAACGGATTTCCGCTGACCCAATAATTTATCTGCTATAATGCCTCCTGGTATGGATGCTACATATACCAACATCGTATACCAACCGTAAAGAGATAAGGCCTCTGCATCTGTCCAACCCAGACCAGGATTTGCTCCACGATCTCTTGCCACCAGGTATAAGACTAGAATGGCACGCATCCCATAATAAGAAAATCTTTCCCACATTTCTGTGAAAAAGAGTACGTACAATCCAACTGGGTGGCCAAAAAGTTCCTTACGGGATGCTGCAACGTCCGACATGAATCTGTGCTTTTGAACGAGTTGAAAACCCTAATTTAGTAAAATTTAATCCTGAATTAACGTCGGACCATTTGTTTTTTATCCGGAATTGGACTCCTCCAAAAAACCTGGTAATCTCTTGTAAGGCTCAAGCTCCAGTTCCCACCCCACAGTCTGTAATACCTCTTTGAGGTGATTCAAAGCCTCAGATCCCTTTTTGCTGGCTTGTTCAAGGATACCATTGTCTTTGGCCGCCTTGATCAATTCCTGCTTTCCTATGCGCATAATCTGGTTGTAATCATCTTCCTCAAATTCGAAGAACAATCCTTCAGTGATATCGTAAAATTGGATATCTGCCTCTACATAGAGTAATTCAGGGGCATTCATCCCGCTGATCGTGACCTTCTTTTCCAAGCTGTCAATGCGGATGTTCATACCTTCCAGGTCATAACCTGCAGCCACTTTTCCCTGCAGTTTGTAAATCATTTTGCCGCTGAAAACATCCCAGTCGTAGCTTCTGAATTGTCGACGGGTCAGCACCTCACTTAATTCCTGCTCTACAGTTGCTAATTTCAGTACATTCTGTAGCATACCAATTGCTACTTCAGCTTCTATCTCAGTTTTCGAAGTCTTATCTATTCGTGCTTTGCCCCACCAGCCAAGTGCAAAGACCAACAAAAGCAGGATGAGAAAAAAAAGGTTTTTAAGATTCCGCATCCAAATTGTGCTTGAGCTTGCTGTATGATTTTAATACAGCTTTCACAGATCCTACCTTTAAAGGGCTTTCGACAAGCAAAGGAATCTTGTTTTTATCTTTAGAGACATAAATGTCCATTTCCGTGCCTTCCTGAAAAACATCTCCGCCAATAAGCTCCGGACTGAAGACGTAAGCATCAAAACGCCCCAGACCCTTTATTTTTAATCTGTCTTCATCCCGCTTATATCGCATATTTATGGAGTAGGTATTTTTATCCAAAAAGAAATCTACCGGCAATTCATCCCCATGGGACAACTGGGTAACATCTGTATTTCTCATTTTGTACATCACGGTCAGAATATCCTGAACGCACGGCTCAATTGAATACTCAGCCAACTTCGCCTGTGCCCGGGTCTTGCCTCTTAAAGACTTTACTTTACCCTGTGCATGATCATAATTCAGCTCATCGTATAATTTATAACCGCCTTCCTCAATGTCCCTGACAGACCAAGTCGGCAGAAAGCTAGAGCTATCCACAATGCTTTCGTATCGATCACGTACCTTATAAAACCATTCGTAACTGCCATAAGTGTAGCCATCAGCTTCAAAATGCCAACCAGTCTGATGTCCGTTCACCTTAAATTTTACCTCTCCGGCAGGGAGCCATACAATGCCCCAATGGTAATATAGCTTGTAGGTCAATTCCTCGCCGGCATCAAAAGCATACTTGGATTCCCTCTCTTCAGAACAGGGAGAAGGAGCCTTTCTATTGATAAAAGCTGTTCCGGTAAGAAATAGAAGAATGGATAAATATATAATCAGTTTCTTGTTCATGATTTTACTTTTAAGTCAGTTGTAAGTATAAGAAAATAGCCCCAAATCGCAGGTATCACCACATTGATCGCCCAAATGATAAAGCTTGCTGCAAGTATTACCGCTAATTCTTCTGTAAAAGCACTAAATACCCATAAACTAAGCTGAGTTCGCACGAGCAAGCCGGTTGCCGGCAGGTATGGCACCACAGTCTTCAATAAATAAACTGATAAAATGGCCGCCACAGTTTCCAGAAAGCCCAATTTAACATCAAAAAAAAGAATTGTTAAAAAATATTGAAAAGCGTAAGTCAAGGTGCGCAAAATACTCAATAGAAGTAAAAGGTGTAAGTCTGTTGTGCTTGCCCTCCTCAATACATCCAGGGTTTTATTTAAATATTCCCTCCATGATTTTAAGGGCATTAGGTTTATGAAAAAGGGGATGATAATGGAGGCGAAATAATAACATATAACGACTACCGTGGTGATTAACCCTGAAGTCAGAAAAACTGCGGCATTGGAGAAATGCAAATCCGTCTCAGGCCAAAGCTGGATAAAAAGAAATAGCCCGGGGATTCCAAGTATCAAGAGTGCAGCCAGTTGAGAAAGATTGCACAACAAAGTAGCCCAAAAAGCATCCTTCCGCTGATGGTCCGGTACCAAGACCATTCTCCCGGCGACATCACCCAATCGGTTGGGTGTAAAAATAGCTGTACTTGTCCCTGCAATTGTACAACGAAAAGATTTTTCGAACGAAAATTCTCCTATCCTTCCCATCATATTTTTCCATTTCAGGGTTTCCCACCCCCAATTTACAGGCATGAGTAAAAGTACTAAGGCCAAAGCCCACCAATTCAACTCTGATCTGGACGGAAAGTCTGTCAGCTTGATATCTTGTGTAAGCTGCTCTTTCAAAACAAAAAATAAATAGATAAGAATAACCAGGCCCAGCAACCATTTCAACGATTTGACAAATGCCTCCCTGGAAAACATGAGTGAGAAGTTTAGTACATTGCTACGCATAATTACGCAAAAACGATGAGAGCAAAGGCCTTTCCCAACGCTATACTGGGCGTAGATCCCGGCACCCAATGCACCGGCTATGCCCTCATTACCAATGAGCAATCACATTGCGAATTGATCACGGCAGGAATTATCCAGCTTAAATCCATCAAGGATCACCACGCCAAACTCCATCATATTTTCAATAGCCTGTATCATATCATTTCAGACTACAGGCCAAAATACCTCGCTATTGAGGCTCCATTCTACGGGAAAAATGTACAGTCTATGTTAAAATTAGGCAGGGCACAAGGCGTTGCGCTCACATGTGGTATGGTAAAAGGTTTGGAAACGACTGAATACGCGCCTCGAAAAATTAAGCAAAGCATCACAGGCAACGGAAGTGCAGCTAAGGAACAAGTGGCTGCTATGTTGAAACAACTGCTCCCTGAGGCAGATTTATCAACACTCAACCACGACGCCACTGATGCTCTTGCTGTAGCCTATTGCCATTACTTAGGACTGAGAAATCCCATCACAAAAGGCGGCGCCTACAAGGGTTGGTCAGATTACCTCAGAGCCAACCCTGATCGCAATATCAAATAGCTTTAGCAATCTTTCCTGCAATTTCCTGGAATTCCGTTTGGCTCAGTTCTACTCTGGGTTTGCCAAAATCAATATCATAAACGCCATTAATAGGCACGAGATGAATATGCGCATGGGGCACCTCAAGACCTATTACCGCAACACCAATACGCTCACAGGAGATGACCTGGTCCATGCCTTTGGCCACTTTTTGGGCAAACTGCATCAGATCCGCCAACATCTCAGGATTCAAATCGAAAATATAGTCCGTCTCTTCCTTTGGTATGACCAGGGTGTGACCAGCCGCCAGAGGATGAATATCAAGAAAAGCGTAAAATTGATGATCTTCTGCAACCTTGTAAGAGGGAATGTCGCCATTTATGATCTTCGTAAAGATGGATGCCATCACAGAAAAATTTCCATGACCTCAAACTCCACTTTTCCACCAGGGGTATGAATAACCGCCGATTCGCCAACACTTTTACCTAGTAAGCCTTCACCGATTGGTGAAGTTACGCTGATTTTCTTTTCCTTTAAATTGGCTTCAGATGCTGATACCAGCTGATAAGTCATGGTTTTGTTGAGCTTCTTATTCTTTATTTTCACTTTAGTAAACACAGATACCTTGCTCGTATCAATACTTTTTTCGTCTATGACTCTTGCACTGGCCATGACCTGCTCCATCTCATTAATCTTCATTTCTAGCATACCCTGAGCATCTTTAGCGGCGTCATACTCGGCATTCTCAGACAGATCTCCCTTTTCGCGAGCCTCAGCAATGGCATCAGCTGCTTTTTTTCGCTCTACTGTTTTCAGCTGACGTAATTCCTCCTTTATTTTTTCGTAACCCTCTTTACTCATGTAATTCACCTTACTCATAGGCTTCCTCTTTAATGGTAAAAAAGACGTCCCTTCAAATGAAGAGACGCCAATTTTGCAAAAATATTCTTTTTTTCCTTCTATGTCAAATGTCCCCTTTATAGGTTCAATCGAATGCCAAAGTTATGTGTGCCCTCAAAAGGCGTGGTATTTCTAAAGGCATAATCAACGGAAAAAGTTTTATCTCCTTTCTTATTCAAAGGTACCTGAACCGAAGCTCCCAATGCCAATCCATCGTAAACCTGATTGAAATCATTGTTCTCATCTATTTCTCCTACGGCATAGCGATAAGCCCCTCTGATCTGCAATATGTCCCTGTAGGAATATTGTAAACCTGCACCTACGTCATCTCTACTAAAAGAATTCGCCGTAAAGTTCGCCAATGGTGTCAAGCGATGGATATCACCCGCTACAAAGAAATCATAAGAAATACCAATATTTAGAACAGACGGCAATTCAAAACCAGAGGCTCTTTGATTGACTGTAATATTGTTTGTTTGTGTTTCATCGGGATCAGCTGTCTGAAAGGACAGGCCATCACCAGAAAACTTCATCCTAGTACCAATGTTTCTAAGTGAAATTCCAAATCGGAAATTATCCTTGGGACCGCTCACATACTGGACACCGGCATCAAAACAAGCCCCTACCGCATTCACATTGGTAATAGACTGGGAAATAACCCTCGCCGTTACCCCAACCGAGATTTTATTCTCAAACATATGCGCATAAGAAGCACCTAAATTAAAGAAGGACGGCGAGTAAGTTGCGCCGGTTCCTGCAGGATTGGTTGAAGTTGTAACATCGATATCTCCAAAATCAACATTCATGATACTCAAACCAAAAGTACCTCCTTCTCCTACACTTTGAGCAATACCAACAGAGTTTAGATTTATCGTAGTTCCTTTCATGAACTGCGTATAACCCACATTAACTTCCGTCTGATCGATTCTTGCCAGTCCGGCTACGTTTAACCTGATAGCCTCAACTCCTGAAATAAAAGAGGTATTTAAAGTATGGAAACCAGCACTTTTCGCCCATGGATTCATGAGTAACTCATATGCCCCGGCCTCACCCTGCCTGTCCGGGTTTCCGGCAAGCACCATACTGAAAGCTGCAAGGCTAATAGCTATGATTGTAAATATTCTTTTCATTTTCCAATTATTTATAGGATGAAAGATGGACCACCCTTACGGGCCGTCCATCTATAACTATTCTTATAATCCTGAGGCATCAAAGGCTCTGCCTACACCGAACCATTTAATCACTCTTTCTCCCAAACCAGGTGCTTCCACATGAATTAAATATACACCACTGGCAACAGGAATACCCTTGAAGTTCTTCAAGTCCCATTCAATCGCAGGAGCAAACTGTCTGCTCTGTACCCCGGAGTTAGCTCTTCCTGTTGACTGTCTGAACTCATTGCGTTCATATCTCCTGATGAATCTTCCATCCAGGCTATAAATATTCACTGTACATTCAGCAGGCAAGTTGGTAATCTTTACGATGTTACTCAACTCATTCACCTCGTACTGCGAGTAAGCGTAATACGGGTTCGGCGCCACATTTATTTGATCCAGCGCATTCTCTATGCCCTCATCATCAAGTTCCTCTCTGGCTTTTCCATCAATACTGAACTTAAATACCGGACGATCCTCATTGATTGCATTTCCAAGATCTAAGGAACCAAATGGGCTATTCACCCTCAGCTTTACAGTCAAATCCTCTGGTATTAGACCATCCGCATAACTCGTCAATGGAGTGGTAGGATTGATCAATGGCGTACTTACCCACTGTATCTTTCCTAGGCCTTCAATAATATTAGGAGGGAAGCTGGTACTGAAGTTTTCAGCCAATGCCTCGCATCCATCGTATGGTTCATTCGTAACGTAGATATGATGCTGACAACCTGCAATCACATTAAGAATACTCAGGTTTTGAGGATCATTTTCCAATGGCGGAAACAAAAGGTCCGTAGTCGGATTCCAAATCATATCATCACCAGTCAATTCAAAGGCAATCGTATCCACGAAGCCAAATGAGTTGGCTTGAGAATAAGCCGAATTCTCCCCAAAGAAAATATTCAATCGCTCTCCGGTCTCCACGTCCACGGCATATCCTGGGAACCACGAGAACCCAGTTTCATCCGGATCATACTGAGGCCTGCCATCAGGGCCCGGATCTCTTAGAAGTGATGGGTCCCTTCTGATATCGAAAGGCGCTTCCCCATTCTCACTCGACCAACCCTGATCAGCATACATTTTGGTATAACCATCAACTACAATACAACGACTCCACAAATCCCTGTTGCTTGTCAATACAATATCAACATTTGGCAATTCATTAAAGGAATAATCTGATATCGTCTGTTCCCTTGGGTTCTGCGCCAGTGAATTTCTGGTCCATTGTGGTGTCAAATAAGATAAAGGAACTGTATTGCCATCCACAACCTCTGTAGATCTAAAATTGACAACATGGAAAGGAACAAATTCACCTCCTCCAATGCTTCCAAGAACACCTGTAGGATCGAACTTGGCATCCGGCTCATCTCCTTCAGTTGCGAGAAAATCGAATTGAGGAATGAAAAAAGCTCCGAAAGGAATACCTCTTTCTTGAAGTACATCACCTATATCTTCAGTCACCGCAGAAAACCAAGGCTCTGCATTTTCATTCTGATAAACGATTTCTGCTCCTATGGGCCTTTTCACCCCTAGATTTCTATCAGCAGGATCATCAAAAGGCTCCGCGTTACCCAGCACAATAGAGATTCCCAGATCAGGGAAAATCTGTTCAAAGCTTCCGCTAATGTCTTTTGTTGAACGCAAAGTATCGCCAGTTACCAAATCATGTAAGAACCAACGATCTTCGTCGTCAACTTCTCCATTTCCATTGGAGTCAAGGAAATTTAATTCATAATCCCCATCTACTACATCTAAAGGATTGTAAACAAATACGCTGATAGGAGCCTCTCCTGCCTCGTAACTAATTGTACCTTCAAATGTGCCTTCAGCCATTCTCATTCTGGTATCATCCGTAATATCCACAAAGTTATTGCTGATACCAGTACCGGAAGTCATCTCGATCTCTACACCTTCACCGTAAGAAGAATTTAAATTAAAATCTAAAATCGGACGTGGTGTTCCTATGTATGGTAAATCATCGTTCTGACTATCCCCCACATTTCTACGACCTTGTAGATATGGGAACTGCTGACCACGCCCTTCTCCATCCGGAGGTGTGGCATCAAACTGTTGATAATTGTTGTAAGCGTAGGCTATGGCCACGTAATAATACTCTTGATGGTTAATTAACCTTGTTTCATTACCCGTGGCAAACAAATCATTGGTAACACTTAGCGTTCTTCGTATCCCCTCATCATTGCCCTCTGCTCGTAATGTCGGAACAAAAACGGCATCGTCTTGCTCATCACTGAAAGGATTAACCACTTGCTCCCAATTATATACTGTAGTAACACCATTGGCAACATCAAAATTAGCTACCAATCTAGAAACACTTGGATCATCCAAGTTGGCATAACTCACACTTCTATTAAAGAGTTGATATACCTTATATCCTTCAAATTTATAAACGGAATCCACAATCCCGTCAGGTGCTCTCAGGTCAATTTCCTGGTAGTTCTCCTGGAAATTATTTGAGGCTGGTTCATTACTCATTACGAGAATGAGTTCCTGATCCAATTCAATAATGTCCATATTTGGTGCATCAGGACCATCTGTCAACTCGAAACAAGCGTCAAATAGGTTCTGAGCAACGGCATCCGCTTCCAATAAACGGTTGATATTTGGACAGGGATAATCGTAATCAGGTATCCACACCACCCCAATAATGAGGAAATTGTTCGCCCCTGGATCCAAACGGAATGGTCCTGAGGTTTGAAGTGTTCTTCTGTCACCTGCCGGTAAACCTTCTTCACACATACTCCATCCTCCTGGCTCGTCCGGCGGGCTAAAGAATGCGTAGCGCGTTGGTATACCAGAATTTGTGCGTCCGTCACCTCCGACTGTCAGAGGGGTGCCATCTGCCCATGTACCCGTCAGGTATCTATAATATTGAATAACATTTTGTGGGTCTGTAGTACCCGTCGGTCCTGTCCCTGGTCTGTTAAAGTAACTGAATGAGGACATTCCTATTTCATTTCCATCCTCATCAAGCGGACCTTCAAAGTAATCCACACCAAGTATTGGAACCTCATTACAATAAGTTGGGATTTGCTCTCCTACAACACAGTTACACCCTGAGATACCATCAGTGGCATCCTGGTTATAGACATACATGAGTTCCTGGGCTGTATCACAACCTATATAATCATCGTCCGGACAACCTAAGTCTGCATCAATCCACATAGAAAAGTGGAAACTATCGATAGACTCCGTAGCCCTGTTGATCAATTTATATCGATAAAAGGTCATATCGTTGATTTCGTCAGATGTAGCGAAACCAAACGCCTGTGCTTGAACCTCCATTTGAATCGGAAGACCCTCAGATTCGTTGTGGGTGTTTCCATTATCGTTGTATATCCAGAAGATCATTTCATCCGCATAGGTTGTATCAGGGCATTTTCTAATTTCAATGATCGGGTAATCCCCGTCACAAGGGTCATAAATACCGTCGTCATTCCAATCCCGGAAACCGGCCAGACCAGCATCGTTATCCGGCAATTCAAAACCATGGATTTCAAAGAAATGCGGATTTCCTTTTCCCGGCCATCCAAGGATGTCCTGAGGGACAACCGCACAATCAAATTCTCCTTCTTCAGCAGCCTGGAACTCTCCAATGAACCGGTCAATTTCACCACCATCTACTGTAAAGAATTTATCCCAATTCTCACACATTTCCTGGTCTGTCTGGCCATCGGGACCACTATTGCCATCCCAAAGGGGGCCGGGATAGTAATCCTTACCATTTTGGCCATATAGTGCTGCAGCTACGAAAATATCTCCCCCTAACTGCTGACCACCGAGCCAAACTCCCCCCGCAAAAAGCGAGGAAACCTCTAGCTGACCTGAGCCAGGTTCTACCCTGGGGACAACATATTTTCCGTTGTCTCCATCCCACCAGATATCACCACTGATTCTGAGTCGGGCACGAACATTATTCACTGCCAAATCTATTTCTGATCGCCCATCCACACAATTTGCGGAACGAGACGATGTCTGAGTTCTGTCTCTTTGTCTGTTACGGTCGCTGTCCAACGGCCTGTAAGCGTCCAACTGCCAAGTAAGCAGAAGGAAGAAAAGGGGACCTAAAAGTCGGATCATCTGTTTCATCTTCTTGGTTTTAAATTTTTTAGAATACTATAAACGCCCCTAAGAACATCCTTCTGGGCTGCGAGAAGAAATTGGGGTTAGTCAATCTCCAATCATATGCATCCCTAAAGGCATTGATATCTCTGAAACCTGAATCCAGGTTGTCAATCTCTTGAAGACCCAACGGTGAAGTCAGGTAACCATCGTCATACGGTGAACCCGTTGCTGGATAAACTCCCAGAATATTCATCGTATTCAACAGGTTAGTTACACGGAAAAACACATTGATGTTCAACGCATTGTCTCCAGTACCTAATGTAAAGTCACGGTCCAATCGCGCATTGATAGTGAATTGAGCAGGTAATCTGGCCCCGTTAATCGAACCTACAGTACCATCTCCACCAAGTCTTCTCGGTGTGAGCTTAGCAGTGTAAGGCCTGCCGGTAACCAATGTACCCTGTACATTCAGACCCGTATTGGCCAAAATGTCCTTACCAAACAGTCGCGGACCATTGTATTTCTTGCCTGAGCCATAGCGGTAATCAGCTACAACTACAAATCGGTGTCTCTCGTCAAATGAAAGCGGGAAAATACTTCTCAAGTTTCCTCTCTCAGATATTCCTCGTTGTGTCTCCGGGTTTGAACCCGTCCCATCTGCAAACTGAAGCGTATAACTCGCATTCAACTGTAAATTGGTCTTTCGTCTCTGATCGAAAGTAAACGTAAACCCTTTTACTGTACCGAAATCCTGGTTGTCATAAGTCTGGTAACTTCCCAGCGGTTCAGGATTGAATAAATAAGTTCTCCATTGGATCAAATCTCTCAATTCCTTGTAAAAAGCAGAAACCTTTAATGCAGAGTAGTTGGTCAATTTTTGCTGGAAACCAACCTCGTAATCGACCGTCTTTTGAGGTCTGAGATTACTGTTATTTCTTACGTTATCTGCGGTCCTATTATCAAACTCCCAGTAGAAAAAGTCCAGAGGAGTTAGAATCGTATTGGAAGTCGGACGCTGCACCAAAATGTCATAGTGCGCAAAGAAGTTCGCCTCATCCGAAATCGGGAATGAGAAGGATAATCTTGGCATGACGTTAACCTGAGGCTCATAGTCCTCAAAAGATTGATCCAGGATATTTGAAAATTCTTCCAGATTTTGAATCTCAACATCGGGGTTGGTGAATCTCGGCTGCACAATTTGACCTCCAAAGATCACACTACCATCGTTCACTTGCGATCCATCCGCTCGATACCAGGTATCTCCATCCCTGAAGGCTCTTACTTCGGTGCCTCCATCTTCTGTCACATATACTTTGTAATCTTCATCAATATTGGCAGGACGCAATCCAGCAGAATCCAATACATTGCCGTAGAATTCTCCTGCAGTCATAATATTCTTCAGAGAATAAGGATCCTTAAGCACCTTGGTGTTGGCATCGTATCGATCCACACGAAGGCCCACTCTGAATATAATGTCATCAAAGGAGAACTTATCCTGAATATATGCCGCCTGGTAAATCGGGTTATTTGGTGCTACTACAAAATTTGTTCTGCCGTCTTCTGTACGGAAAAAGTCATCGAAACTGGTTTCCCTTCCAACCGGGTTGCCGGCGTAATCATAGCCGTAGTAACCTACAACATTGGCATCATTCAGTTCTCTGGCACTGAACAGATCTAAGCTCAACAGGTCAGGGTCCAAGCCTTCCACATTGGTAAAACCATTGATAGGGTCGCCCGTCAATCTTCTGATTTCAACAGGAAAGCGGTCAGTACTGCCCAAAGAATAATCCTGGGCATAAACATCAACACTATCCTCAGCTCCCGGAGGAATTACACGGTCCACTACCCTGTTGGTATCCAAACCACCCAAGTGACCATTGGCCAACTGGCGCATCGTAATCCACAATCTTCTGGGTGAAATGGCATAGCGTCTTTCTACGCGCTCTTCGTAGAGTATTCCGAATTGAATATTGTGAGATCTGTCAGAATTTCTGGCAGGCACAATGTCAAAAGATGCACTGGCATCAAATTGGTAGATATCTCTTTGTCTTCTTTCGTTAAGGTTGTAGATCTGACCGACGTTTTGGTGCAACCCCCATACTTCCGTGAAGTCTTCCAGGTTCTCACCATTTCTCATGGTTACCTGATTGATATTGTTAATGTCTTTCCTATTGTAATTGGAAAGCACCTCGTTTATACCCAACTCGGCACCGGGCGTATAACCAGTGAGTACCGTGGAATAATCCGCGTGATTAAATGTCGTCACTAAAGTCCCTGTTTCCGGATCAATAACCGTTAACTGCTCAAAAGATGGCTCAGATACAAAATCAAACTGGCCATAATAGCCGTAGTTGAAGATATTGTCCCTGTGCTCCCAGTCAGAATTTCTCAAAATATCGCGGTCAAAACCTAATTGCAAGGTGTAGGATACGTTTCTGATAAATCCTTGAATAGAATCATTCTGGTTGTCGCCCAATCTCTGGCGGAACCTAAAACTACCTCTGTATCCGCTAAATTCCTGTTCCGGATTTCTCCATGTATTGAATACCCTCCATTCATTGTTGTGGGTGAATCTGTTGCTTCTGTCAAAAAACTGTCCACTCTAGGTTACATCAATGCCTGCTCCGAGATAAGCATCTAATTTGGCTCCGACATCAAGTCTTTCTCTGTCTTCATTGGGTTGGTAATCCAATACTTCCACTCCTTCATCAGTGACGAACTCTGAGTTATTTAGTGTGATTCCATCCTGGAAACGTGTAGGGTTGGCCTGCAAACTGGCGAGGGTCTCGTCATTGACTCTAAAAATGTCTGTGGCCGGGGGATCATCGTCAATATTGGACTGGTACTGGGCATTCAAACGATAGCCCAAAATCGTAGGGGCAAATTGTCCCTCAGGCACTTTTTTCTTAAGGATAGGTCCACTGACGTTGCCGTTGACACGCAAGAAACCGTAGGGATCAAGTCCATAAGAACTCTCTCCACTAATACTACCGGAAAATTTGTTAGCAGGTCCTTTCGAGGTCAATGATACGACACCCCCAATTACGTCACCAAATTTGGCACTTACACCACCAGTCAAAATCTGAATCTGCT
>DATFJT010000086.1:0-4030 GCA_035269065.1 Saprospiraceae bacterium
TCTCAGGCCACTTTCTCTGGGTGAACAGCCTGAATCCCCGGCATTTGAAGTACTCAATGAGTTAATCCATATAGCTATGAGACATCGTTATCTTACAAATGAGTTTCAATGGGTTTGGGATGATCCTCAAACCTTATATGAGATCCTTTATCCGGTAATATGGAATGCTGCTCATGTCCTCACCAATCTTGACCATACACGTATCGGACATTGCCCATCATGTAAGTGGGTATTTTATGATACTACTCGCAATCGCAGCCGTAAGTGGTGCGACATGGAAGACTGTGGAAGTCGCCATAAAGCACTGCGCTATTACCATCGAACAAAATCTGGTAATGATCATAAGATCGAATGACCGCAAATATACACCAAAAGTACATATGGCATCAATCTTTGATATGTAACCACCACCTAAGCTCGTAGTTTATGACTGCAAAACAATATTTCAAATATGCATATCTGAGTCCGCTTATTTTGCCATTTTTAATGTTGGGAGTTGAGATGGTTATAGGATCATTAACCGGCTGGAATTTCGGTGAACTAACAGGACTCCTTTTAATGTCAGTATTTTTTGGCGGGATTCCCTATCTGATCTTTTTAGTGGGCTTTTATCGATGGATAAAGGATAAAAGTGCGAGTCAAATTCATTTTTCCAGTTATCTGTTTCCGGTGTTTTACATGCTTATTTTTCTTATCTGGGTAGTCGTCTATATACTAATGGTAAGACCTGAAAATTTTGATAATCTATTTTCTTTCCTTGTCAGTGAATACTTATGGGGTTTTTACTATACATTAGGTAAAATCGCGGTTCCGATCGCATATTCATACATAATTCTCATTAACACCGGCTATTGGACACTCAGAATTGGCAAAAGGTTTTCTGTAAACGGTAATTAAAGTCAAAAAAAATTGCGGTATAAAAAAAATCAAACTGAGTTTGCCACATTCAGTTTGAATTGAGATTAGATCATCACGTTTCATGTTTTTAAAACCTCATCTTCATTCGGACTTTTCTATCGTAATATATTATATTCATAGTGTTATTTAAGAGTAGTGATAATAAAATTTGATGATGGATTTAAATCAGATAATTATTCCGTCTTTAGATTTATCAATTTCCGTTCCGTTTTATCAGAAACTCGGGCTTAAACTCATTGTGAATGCACTGCCACACTATGCGCGTTTCGAATCTTTGGATGGCGAATCAACATTTTCTGTCCGCATAGCAAAAGAACCGCCAACAGGTTCAGGCATCTATGTGTACTTTGAATGTGAGAACCTGGACGAAACCGTTGGGGATCTTATTAAAAAAGGCATAATATTCGATGAATACCCGGCAGATATGCGCTGGTTGTGGCGCGAGGCTCGTTTATAAGATCCTGATGGTAACCAACTCATACTGGTTTATGGGAGTGAGAACCGGAAGAATCCGCCCTGGAGAATCACAGAAAATAAAACATGATAAAAAATAATTAGTTGTATATCATTCTCCGAATGAATGGTAGCAAAGCTAATAAACAAGTACTATGGATAGATTGAAACTTATCATAACTCTGCCGGTACTTGCTCTTTTCTTTACCTTGTGCAGCAAGGATAATAACCCGGTAGTCTCCGGTATAAATAATATGCCAGGTGAACTTCCACTTCTGAACAGGAGCAATAAAATCGGTACGATCAAAGGATTCAATCCCTCCAATCCACCGGCTACATCAGATTCGATGGCAGTCAGGTGGCAGGAGGCGCTAAATTCCGGAATGTCAGTGGGCAGGCTTCAGATCGACTGGCCCGAGCTGGAACCGGTACCGGGCATTTTTAATCAAACGCTGCTTGAAGAGGAGTTGTCTAAGATGAAAAATCAGGGCCTCCAAACGTTTCTTTTGATTTCTGCTTACGACAGCGAAGGCCCCATAATTCCTGCCGATCTGCAGGGAAAAGATTTTAATGACCCGGAACTGATTGAGAGATTTAAAACTTTGATGGATTGGGTAATTCCGATGCTGATTGAATATGATGGCTTTTTGATTTCAGTAATTAATGAGGCCGATAATGATTTTGCAGAGCACCCCGGCCTCTACAAGGAGATTGTTACATTTTTGGCTGAAACCAGAAAACATGTTCACCAAATTAATGATAATATGGCTGTGACGGCTACAATTGCTGAAGGTAGCCTGGATGACGGCCGGCCGGGAATCCGGGAAATCATTGCTGAAAGTGATGTAGCTTGCTGGAACTTCTATGGGACAAACCTTCAGTTTATGTCACCATATTTTGTTGAGCAAACCGAAAGTGAAGTAAAAGCTGATTTACAGCGGTTAATTGAGATTTCAGGCGATAAAAAAATCGTGATCCAGGAGTTGGGTATGCATTCCGGAAACAGATTGCTTAACAGCTCTGAAGAGATACAGCGAAGGTTTTTTAAACTCTTTTTTGAAGAGATGAATACCAATGAGCAAATAAAAGTCGCTTATAATTTTCAGCTGGTTGATTGGTCGCCTGAAGTATCGGAGCTATTGGCACAGGGATTTGAAAGTGAAGAGGTGCCTCAGGAGTTTATTGATCAATGGAAAGAATCTTTGGAAACGGTCGGCCTGATCAACTATAGCGATGGCAGCAGAAAAGAAGCATGGCATGAATTTTTATTTTGGCTGGAAGAGTTGAATTAATAATATGATCCGGTTTATTGCCCTGCAGTTAACCTTGCACTTTCAAAAATTCTCTGATTCTTTTTCCGCAGAATCCTGACACCAAATGAATTTCATCTCTTTTGGATATAAGTTGACTCAGTTTTTTCTCATAGATCTTTCCGGTCTGCTTCCCTGTTATTGAGTATATATCCCCAGCCGGTAAAAAGATCCGTGCTGAAACCGACAGCGGGTCTTCAAACCTGGAGAATAAAATTCCCGGAACAAAGGCCTCCATATTGGTGAATCCGGAAGAACCCTTTGAAGTCAGGCTGGCGGGTTTCACCCGGCCAGGCGATGATCGACCGGGGCGCATGGAACCTGCTCCCCCGGCAGGACTTATTTTTGCAGGCCTTTTCCTTTTTCTCCTCGGATTAAAAAGTATCGTGACTTATGCCGGGATTGAAAAGAGGCTGCATGGTATGGAGACACTCATTCGTTGAGTTGATGCTGTTAAAAAAACGCCTGATTGAATGCAGTTTCAACTGTTCAACAGGGCTTTTCACATCTTTGAGAGTCCTGGATGAGACATGGGTGTAAATCTGAGTGGTAGAAATGTGTTTATGACCCAACAGTTCCTGAATAAACCTGGTGTCCGTACCGGCATCAAGCAAATGGGTAGCAAAACTATGCCTTAGAGTGTGTGGTGTAGCTTTTTTCTTAATACCACAGAGCTTCTTGTGTTTTCGCATTAGTGTCTGAATGGATGAAGCTGAGTATTTGCTTCCTCCCTGTCCTTCAAAAAGAAACTCTTTGGGTTGATACTCTTTCACGTATTTCCGCAGAAGTTCCAGCACTTTTTCCGACAGGATCGAATAACGGTCTTTTTGCCCCTTCCCCTGGTCAATACGAATTTGAAGTCGATCGGAATCAATATCCTTTTTCAGAACTACTTCATACAAGAACCTTAGCGAAGCCACCATCTGTTTCATACTTGAATACCCATAGCCTTGCTGAGTTTTACACCAAATCAAAAAATTGGAAAGAATCCGGGCATTAACTTTAGTGATTTGCCGGCCTTTCAAATAATCAATGAATTTATGCAAGCCGTTGAGATAAGACTGTATGGTACTGTGGCTGTAATTTTTAAGCGTAAGCTGATGCTCGTACTTTTTTATTAACTCTTTTTTATTCATTTTACTCTTAATTTTTTACAGAGTATAAATAAATTCACTTAAACATGCAGTTGGGTAAGATGAATAGGGTCGGTCTTAGCCTATTGTTAGCCCCCATTTAATCCAAGAGCGATGCTCACTGAAAATTGTGTGTTTATGATGTTGTAAAAAAGATTAATATGAACAAAAAAATGTTATACATTCTAATTGGATTTTTATCAATTATCCTTATTG
>DATFJT010000087.1:0-2333 GCA_035269065.1 Saprospiraceae bacterium
GAATGTCTTTTTCTATATAAATAACCTTTACGAAACAACAGTTGATTTCTTAGATCCGATAATCATTTATCTCGTATCGCGCTTTTCGGATTTTCATGGTTTTCTTTTTGCAACCTACGCGATTATTTTCGGCCTTCTCTCTTTGAAGTTCATTCAAAATCTGTCAAGACGATATATAAACTATCCGATGAATAAGAATGCCCTTCTTTTTTTCATCCTCTTAGTTTGGACAAACTTTGTTTTTAATATTGGTGGATTTCGGATGTGGACGGCAGCCTGGATTTTTTCACTCTCGACACTTTACTATTTGAGGAATCTTAAAATCAAATATATTATTTTAGCAGGGACATCTGTTCTTATGCATTTTAGCTTTATACCTCTTACATTACTGCTCCTTACTTATCATTTTTTAGGAAATAGACCAAAACTTTATGTCATTTTGGCCATAGGTAGTTTGTTTGTATCTGAACTTGATATTGGGTCCATTCAGTCATATTCTTCTAATTTTGGTTCGGCAATAGAGCATAAAGTGGACTCCTATACTAATGAACAGTACATGGCTAAGAGGGAGTCTTTAAGGCAAAATTATGTCTGGTTTATGGATGTAGGTCCAAGATTATTATTTTACTTTACCTATGTTTCACTCGCCTATTTATATTATAAGACGAAAGGCGTTACGAAGGACTATGTCTTTAACGGACTATTCTCACTATCATTATTATTTTTAGCTTTCAGTAATATCTCGGCCCTATTGCCTAGTGGGGGCCGGTTTCGGGTCATTTTTTATTCCTTCGCTTTTGCTACACTTTTTATTTACTACATCAAATTTGAGGAAAAACGATCTCTTAAAAATATTAATTGGCTAGGATTACCTATTGCTACCCTATATTTACTAATAAAGTTTCGCATTGCCACGGAAACCATTTCACTTTATTTAATAGGTCCCTCCCTAGTTATACCCTTTGGACTCTATGATCCCGCTCCCCTAAAGGATTTCTTGTTTTGATAAAGAGTGTATTAAAAAAGTTGATAGACCTGGCTGCAGTAAAAACCAAAGAAAAAAAAGTCATAGTCATGAGTGATGATTGGGGATCAGTTCGAATTCGGTCGAAAAAGGATCAGCAATCACTTATTGATAAAGGCCTAAGGATAGCAAATCGCTTTGATCAGTTTGATGCTCTGGAGACTAATGAGGATCTGGAGTTGCTTTTTGATGTACTAACCCAACATAAGGACAAAAATGGGAACCATCCGGTTATCACTGCAGTAACCAATGTGGCCAATCCGGATTTCCATAGGATACAGGAAAACAGTTTTGAGCACTATTACTATAAAACCGTTGATCACTGTTATCGGGATACGCCCGATTCAGACCGTGTATTAGGTCTGGTGCAACAGGGCATCGATCAAAGGATATTTATCCCACAATCTCACGGTAGGGAGCACCTCCAGATCAATTGGTGGATGAAAGAACTTCAAAATCCTAACTCATTTGCAAGACATGTTTTTGATCATGAGTTTTTTTTTATTCCTGGCTCTAAAATGTCTAACAATTACCGAAATAGAGGCGTTGGAGCAGCATTTGACGTCTGGGATCAGGAAGATTTGGACTCACATAAAGTGACTTTGAAGTCTTCTTTGAAGAAATTTGAAAAGGTGTTCGGGTATAAATCCGTTAGTTTTACGCCACCAGCAATGTTCTATCACTCTAGCCTGGAAACACAAATGTATTCTCATGGTGTGAAGTGGCTGGATGTAGGACGTTTTTTTAAGACTCCGCGTGTAGGAGGAGGGGAGCGTTGGCAACTGAATTATTTGGGACGTAGAAAGAAGTCCGGCTTGCAGGTATTAGTAAGAAATGCTGTTTTTGAGCCCAATTTACACGGAGTGTCTGGTAGTGTAGACCATTGTATGAAACGGATTGATACTGCCTTTAAACACCGGCAGCCAGCGATTATCAGTAATCATCGCGCTGCATTTGTAGGCGGAATTGACGATAATAATCGTAGTCAGGGATTAAAAGCACTCAATCATTTATTAACAAAGATTCTAAAAGCTTGGCCTGATGTTGAGTTCTTATCGATGCCGGAGTTTTCTAAATCCATTGATCAATGAAATTGAGGACGACCTTATCAGCCATTAAAAGCAACTGGAAAGGATGGCGGACTAAGCGCAAGATCGTTGTATTGGAGAGCGATGATTGGGGTAGTGTGAGAATGCCATCGAAGGAAATAGAAAACAAAGTTATTGAAGCTGGGTTCCCAATTGTAAACAGACCCCACGAACGATTTGATGCCTTAGAATCAGCCCAAGATTTTGAGGCTTTATTTGAG
>DATFJT010000088.1:0-6794 GCA_035269065.1 Saprospiraceae bacterium
TTACGGCTGAATAAAAACAGCTTTAATCGTGTTTTGATCCTTTCCTTATTCATCAATCGGAGTCGGACGGGTTGTCAACGTAAGTAATGGCTATACAAAGCATGGAAGGCAGGTCGGTTTTTTTATACAGCACTTGTCTGGATGCCTCGATATACAATTCCTCCACCGCCTGTTTCTCGCTATCCACTAAATCCGATAAGCGACTGTTCGGAAGAGCCAGTAACTTTTCGTCAATAATTTGGTATTGACTGAGAATAATCTCACTCAAAGCCCGACCTTCTTTTTCTGCACCCACGTGATCCAACAAATCTGCCAGGCCTGGCCCGTCTGTCCCCTGCTCCAGAGATTCTCCCACAAACACCTTTTGAGCTGCCTGGAGTGAAGAATGAAGAAGCGCTATTGATAAGCCACTGTAATAAGCCTCTACTTTCGTAGGGTTAGCAAATCCTAATGTCACCTGACCAGATGGAATTCCCAAGCGATCTCGCTTTGTGATTTCATATTCCTCATTCCAACTGTTGACCATTTGTGCCAAAGAGGCTCCTGCCGCAGTGCCGGTTCTATCAATAAATTCTTCTCGATATTCCTGCCATTGAGTACTTAGCAGTGAAGCTGTGTTCGCAATATCTTCTGACACCGCCTCGGTGTAAGTCTGCAGTTTTTCCTCATTTACATAGCGGTCAACTGTCTCTCCTTGAGAGCCCTGACCAAACAGTAAATAATCTAGCGCTGGAAATCCCTGGTCGTATTGCATAGACAGGGAAAAATCATAGTCCTCGTTCTCAATGCTCGTCACCAATTGATTCTCATTTACAGGAAAATTGTTCACCCGCTCTCTGAAATTCAATTGGTCGGCCGGGCCAAAATTAAATTGAGCCAATCTTTGGTATTGGATGTAGGCCTCCTTAAATGAATTTTGAGCCTGTTCGAGCGTCGTTTCGTCTGTTGTATTAACAAAACTGCTTATTGCCTGATTCATTTCCTGGGCCTGCGCCTCAAATGATTGTACTGAAGGTATAATCAACTGATCCGCCATATGCGCGAGCAAGACTTTTTGGTCATAATCGCCCGTGCAACTCATTTCATTTTCGCTATCACTCGTGCAGGAGGTCAGAAGTAAAAACGGCACCAGGTAGAACAATACTTTCATGCTGCAGGATTTCATATTACAGTTCATCTTTAAAGTCATCAAAACCAAATACATCGGAAATTTGATCCTTGACGGATTGCATATCTTCTACTGTAGTGTTGTAAAGGTTCATATCCTCGACATCTGAGCTTCCGGCAAATTCTGCTATCCAGGCATCCACCTGCTCATGGCTAACGGTCTTTTCTTCATTAAACTTGATAGAATAAATGAAAGCTATCGCTTCTGATAGAGCATGGAACTTTATGGCGTTGTCATCAAATTCCCTGGTCGCCGTATTTAGATAATTGATGGCCGTTGCCGCAGAAACCTTTTCCCATTCGCTTCTTATGGCAGAAATAGATTCGTCCCTGGCAGAATAGTCTTTATTCGATATGGCAGCACGCCCTTGCAAAAAAGCATCCATCAAAGTGTTGTTGCTATTGAGAAAGGGGTCACGTCTGTTACAGTAAACGCCCCAAAAGGCAAGCCCATCTAGCGAGGAAGGAAAATCCTTAGAAACACCAAAGTATCCGAATGATTTATCCCAGTGATGCTCCATAGCCGTACCAACACCCTCTTCTTCTGTTTCGTTGTCTGCATTCATTCGGTCTTCCCCGAGATAGACACTCGTAGCCTGATAGTAGAAGCATGCTCCCATGAGTCCTTTTTCAATAAGTTGGGCATATTCAACGCCTGTGGGACCAACCAGATAGGACTTCGCCCCATCATTACTGGATACTACGCCGGCGGTGCCCATGGCAGCTACTTGATTGGACAGAGAGGCCTGCTCTATCCTGTCCATCAACTCTTCAAAATAACTTGGTTGTCCCTGGAAAGTCTTGTCCTTAAGTTGTTTGTTGTAGACCTGTGTAAAGTCAGCTTCTGGTCCGTTGGAAAACATGGCCTTCAGCCTCGTAGCATCGAGTTGTTCGCCACTATTACCTTCTGCCATGTAGGCTTTTATCTCCGTAAGCATTAATATTCGCTCCGTTTGACCACTGTAGTCTACGTTGATGAAATCGTATGTAGACGGGACACTATAATCAGCCCCGCTATTGTTTTCATCCTCCTCACATGAAAAAAATGCAATGGCAAGAAGGACGAAGAAAAGAGAAAGTTGTTTCATGTCAGCTGTCTTTATTTAAATTAAGTCTAATTAAAAGCAAAGCTACTTTTCAGAAGGGAAATGAACAAGTGAAATTCGAAAAATCACCAATTCTAGGTATTTTCTTGACGTCCTGATTTTGCCCAGACATGATGGGCTAATAAATCGATGATCAGATTTGTCCGGAAGTAAAATGGTCGGCGTCTGCAAATGATTGATCATTGGGAATGCACGCTCTTCAAGCCTACACTTCCTATCGTAAAACCGAATTAATTGGGTACATTAATCCTATTGGGTCATTGCACTTTGACAAGCTTTTTCATGATTGAGTGGCTGCCATTGCTGATTTGTAAAAAGTAAATTCCGTTTTTCCAGCTATCCGTATTGATTCGGAGCAGAGATTCTGTGGTACGGAATTCCTGTATGGTCCTACCAAGATCATCAACAACCTGAACCTGATGGTTTGAAAATGCCTCCTCAAATTCAACCGTTAAGACATGGTCGACGGGATTAGGAAATACTTTAAAGTCTCTGTTTTTCAATTCGTCATTGGAGACAAGGCCCTCTCTGATCTGATTATCTCGAGACAGTATCCATAGATCTGGGTCAAAAACAAGCTTTACTGGGTTAAAGTCCAAATATACATTAAAGCGCTGTCCATTCGTATTATGGTCCAGAACCAGAAGGCTATCCTTTTCGGTTCCTTCTACCAAAATAGGCAAGCGCATTTCAAAAAACTCCACCGACGGGTGTGAGGTCGCTTGTGCAATTTCTAGTTGTATGCCGTCTGCATTGCGCTCCCAGACAATATCATATGAAGGGTAGCCTTCTCCAATGTACCAGTCCGAGAAAAACGCTGACAGATCCAGACCGCTGGTGTTTTCTAAGTGTCGTTGCAAATCTGCGGTTTTTGCATATCCAAAAGCGAGAGTTGGGTCATTCAAAAAATTACGACAAGCCTGGAAAAAATGCTCATCGCCCATCATCCAACGAAGCATATGTAGTAGGTAAGCACCCTTGCGATAGCTTAAACGACTGCTGAATATACGCCCAACATTGGTCGTGTCATTAACCCTGACAGCTCCTCCATCGTTGCTGGTAATAAAATCGATAGCTTGCTGCTTCCACAGTCCGAACCAGGGCTCATCTGAGAGGTTGAACTCGTAGGTAAGAGCAGTGAGGTAGGTAGCAAAGCCCTCATTGAGCCAAATGTCTTCCCAGCTTCCACAAGTCACTTTATTACCAAACCATTGGTGTGCCAGCTCGTGGGCCTGCAGGGCATAAGAAAAACTACCCATTGAGCTCATGGTCTGATGCTCCATTCCGCCTCCCCACCCAAATTGGGCGTGACCGTATTTTTCGTCGGCGAAAGGGTACGTTCCGAAAAGCTCATTGAAAAGCTTCATAATTTCTACCGTATTCTCCAATTCTTCTTCTGCTAAACTCAGGTCTTCCGGATAAACGTAGTTCAAAACAGGGATTGAATCGCCGTTGTCCAACTCCACATAGTCCGTGAATTCCTCATAATTGGTTACCGCCAAACTAATCAGGTAGGCAGGTATGGCATAACGATGTTTCCAGTGGTAGGTCGTTAGCCCGTTTATTGTTTTCTCTCCTACCAAAAGTCCGTTTGTTCCAACCTTATATTGCTCCGGTGTCGTGACAAAAATATCAATAGAGTCAATTTTGTCATTTAGGCTTTGCTTGCAGGGCCACCAATCCCTTGCTCCATATGGCTCTGACAAGGTCCACAGGACTGGAATACCCTGATGGCTACTCGTTTCAAAAGAGCCAAAGCCCTCAGCTGTTGGAACACCTTCATAAATAATACTGAGACTGTCCAGTGCTCCTTCGGGAAGCATAGTATTGAGTTGGACACGCAAGAGCTCGTCTCCTTCAAAGCCATAGGTCAGTGCTTCACCCTTGTGCAGGACCTCACGCACGATCATATTGGACTTGAGGTCGAAATAGATTTCCTCCATGCCCTCTTTCGGCACAAAATAAGTGGTCACAGAACCCTCAATGTATTTCTCAGCCGGATCTACTGACCATTCAAGACGGTGGTATTTGATATCATAGTTTTCGGTTTCCTGACTGCTTTGAAAAGCCATGAGGTTTTGAGCTCGTTTAGCTTCGTGCAGCATCATGTGGTTGGACTCTTTACATATATGCTCCTCGAGGTCTTGCGCACAAAGTAAAGATGCCATTAAAAGACAGAAAGTTGTCAGATAAAATTTCATGGTTTGTATTTGTTCTATGCAGAAAACATAAAAAAATGCCTGAAAAATCCATCAGGCTCCCTTTTTTCTACATCTAAGATACCATTGCCCTCAAAAAGTAAGCTTTTTAGATATCAATTTCTTGCTTCTTCATGCTTTATCGCATGAATGAGAATAGCCGAAAAGAAATGGAAATATTATTTCAATGAAAAGCTTTTATTAAATTTAAGAACAATTCAAATTTTACGAGCAAGGAAAGGGATAAGACATTTATGAGTGGGAATTTTGGAAAATTAAAAACTGCCTGGGCCTTTACCAAGAATATTTTTACTGTTGGTGCCATATTTGAAACCAGTGGAGCTGCCGAGGCAGAGATCTGCCGACAAATTCCTCAGGGGTATCAGGGTTCTGTTGTAGAGTTTGGTATGGGTCATGGAAACATAACCAAAAAAATCCTGGATCGTATGGGGCCTGAGGGCCGTGTCTACGCCTTTGAAATTCACGAGGACTTTTGTACACATGTTGAGGAAAAGCTCAATGATTCCAGGTTGATTATCGTAAATGACGATGCCTCCTCTTTACGCACACATGTCAAGGATAAAGTTGGTTTCGTGCTTGGCTCCATTCCCTATTCCTTCTTCTCCAAAGAAAAAAGCCAGCAGATTCTACAAGACTCTTACGAATTACTTGAACCTGGGGGCTTTTACAGCCAGGTGCTCTACACAAGACACAATTTCAAAAAGTTCAAAGCTGTATTTGACCGTTGTGTAAGACTAAAAGTGAAGGGCAGCTTGAGGGAATATGTCTACCATTGCCAAAAAGAAAAAAACACAAACCCTGCTATTAAAAAAATGTACCAGGGTGCAAAGACCGGCAAACAATAGTACGGTTAACTGTGAACCTTCTATCCTCCTAAATTGATTTATTCGCTTAGACATTTCGTCGCTGGGTTTTTTGTGTCGACCATCTTCAATTCAACCACAATAGAATTCTGTTTTGTAGAAAATAAATAAGCTCTTGCCTTCATTGCTTAACTTCGCAGGAAGAACATCAATCATGGAGAAGATCATCATGAAATTTGGCGGTAGTTCTGTTGGCTCTGTTGCGCGAATAGAAAACGTCCTAAACATTATCCAGGAGAGCGCCAGCAAACACGAGCTTAAAGCCTTGGTTTTCAGCGCTTTTGGGGAAACAACAGACCTTCTTATCGAGCTTGGCGAACAGGCGGCCTTTGGAGATGCTGATTATCGTGCATCTCTTAAAGAGTTATCGCGCTTTCATTTTGGAATCCTGGATTATTTCGTCTCTGACGCCGGCTGCAAGGTCATTGCTCAAAGAAAGATCACAGAGAACTTTGAAGTGTTGGGAGAGCTTCTCAACAGCATTTATCTTTCACGCGATTTTAACCCCAGGTTTCGCGACCTGATTCTCAGCTTTGGAGAGCGCAACTCAAACAGAATACTAGCTGAAGCTCTTAAGTCCCGGGGAATAAACTGTGCTTATGCGGATGCCAGGAAAATGATAAAAACCAACAATCGCTTTGGCGGAGCCCGCGTTTTAGAGGAAATCACACAACAAAAAATTAATGCCCATTTTCGAGAGCGCAACATGACCCAGGTTGTCACAGGATTTATTTCTTCCACTATCGACGAAATATCCACCTCTCTTGGTCGCGGAGGGTCTGATTATACTGCCAGTCTATTAGGCAGCGCACTGGAAGTAGACCGCATAGAGATTTGGTCCGATGTTAATGGGGTAATGACTGCGAATCCAAACATTGTCAAGGAAGCGAGAAACCTGAAAGAACTGAATTATATGGAGGCGATGGAGCTTTCTCACTTTGGAGCTAAGGTTCTTTATCCACCAACCATTATTCCTGCTCAGAAAACGGGAACAAGCATTCTCATCAAAAACAGTTTGCGACCTGAGGACAGTGGTACCTGGATCATTGCTGAGAAAAAACTGGCTCAAGATGAAGACATTTCTGGCATCACCAGTATTCCCGGGCTGAGCATTCTGACACTAGAAGGAGGAACAGGCCGGGGCATTCATGGCTTGGCTGGCAGGCTGTTTGGGTGTCTTTCCGAAGAAGATCTAGACATTTATTTAGTGACTCAAGGAAGCAGTGAACTGAGCATCAGTTTTGCCATTTTGGCCTCTGAGGAGGCACGGGTCGGAGACCTCATATCTAAAGAGTTCAACAAAGAGTTGAGAGAAATGGAGCAATTTCGCCTTACCAGTGAGTCGAATATGTGTGCCATTGCAATTGTTGGTGAAAAAATATTATTTAAGCCTGGCATTATCGGAAGAGCCTTTCACACATTAGGACAGTTGGCTATTA
>DATFJT010000089.1:0-3267 GCA_035269065.1 Saprospiraceae bacterium
CTGTTTTGATCTGCGTATAGCACCTCCTTCGGCTGCCAGAGCAGCCTGCTCTTCTTCTGTGCTCGGACGAGCGTATACTGTATCCCTGAATACCATGCTTTCATCGATATCATAGGTCTCAATGACAAGCTCATCAGATACGAAGCCAGGTAAATTACCTTCAAAACTGTACTTGAGGTCGGGATTTAAAGCAACACGAATGAGGCAGTCTCCCTGATTGAACTGGTTGATCAGGAATTTATCATCCGTGTATTTATCGTGCACGAACATTTGCAATTCTTCTCCATTCAGGCAAACCCCGTCCTCTTGGTTGATGAGCTGTATTTCAGCAAAAAGCTCTACTGGCTTTTCAAATTTGTAGTAAAAAATATCGTCGCAACAGGTAGCGCCATAAAGTGGGGTGCTGCCTACCCTGTTCGATACGAGTAGACCCTCCTTTTTCCCTTTCTTTGGTTGGAAGTACAAGTCATCCTGGGGACTGTTAAAAGGAATGCCAATGTTGGTGGGTTCATTCCACATCACGCGTTCACCTTTTGTTTGAAAGATATCCAATCCACCCATGCCCGGGTGGCCGTCTGAGCTGAAGTACAAAACACTGTCGGGCAGGGTATAATGAGGTGTCATTTCATTACCGGCTGTGTTTATTTTTGACCCGGCATTACCGACGGATACGAAGCGGTTCTTCCTGTCAGATAGAATGGCATACCAGATATCCATACCCCCCTTTCCTCCGGGTCTGTCTGATGCAAAATAGAGCACTTCACGTCCGCGCATAGTCTCATATCCCATGGTGGGCTGTGTAGAGCTGTATCCATCGAGATTGACTTCCCCGGGGATGAGTTCCGGAGTGCTCCAGCTTCCGTTTTCAAGCAGGGACCAATATATTTTGCACTCGATTTTGAATTGTTCGTTTTTCTCACACAGGGTGAAAAAGAATTTATCCCTGGTGGCATTGAAGGCGGCGTTACCAAAATTCCCTTCGGATTTAATGTAGGGAGCCTGGTAGGACTTTTTAGGGGAATCCCAGTTGCCAGCTCCTTCCTTCTTTGCAGAAAACATGACCCTTTCCGGAATTTCCGTATTGCTATCCTTATCAAAAAGGGTTAGCTCGAGCTTTTTATGCGAGGCATAAATGAATTGGTCTTCATTGATCCATACCGGTGAACCCTCAAACTGTCTGGAGTTCACACTACGGCCCAGGGGTTTGACGGTGTAGGCATTTTCGACGCGTTCCATTCTCTGGGCCAGGAAACAACCCTCCAATTCTGCACTCAACAACTTGCGCACTTCACCGTACTCCTTGGTTTTGCGTATATCTTTTTTGAGTTTTTCCAGTAATTCTACAGCCTCGTTATATTTGGAGAGGTGTTTTTTTGTGCGGGCCAGGTAGAAAATGACATCGAAATCGCTTCTTCCTTGCTCTTTGAGGTGCTCATAGCTTTTCTCCGCATTGGCGTAGTCTTTATTCACAAGTGAGTAGTAGGCGTGTCGTTCCCAGAAGGCCTCGTTATCAGGCCTCATGTTTTTGAGTTTGTCGTAATAACTCATGGCCAGCAGGTAATCATTTTCTCTTTCTGCTCCTTTCGCTTTTTGTTTGAGAAAAACAGGGCTGTCGTATGGGCTTTCAAATGGAGCGTTCTGGGCATACAGTGCAGGGGTAAGAACAGCACAAACAATAATGAATATCGGTAGCAAAGGCCTCATAAGAAATGACTTTAGTAGCGTATACATGGTACTGAGAATCGATCGGGCGAACTGATAGGAGTTTGATAGCGAACACTGAATTCAAGTGTACTCTTGCTTTCTCCAAGACTGCTCAGTTCTGAAACATTAAAATCATAACTTACGCCGATTTGAATAGTCTTGAGCACAACACCAAATACAGGAATAAGAGCATCTTGATAATCTACATTGCTCCTGTAAAAGGCTCCGGTGTAAATGGCATTGAAAAAACTTCCTGGCTGTTTGAACATGAAGCGCGAACCAAAAACAAGATTTTCCGTCGCGGTGGTTTGAGTGAAACGCATGGCGGGCTGGATGACAAACATCTCATTTACGTTTAGATCTGCATCCAGGTGTCCGGTATAGCGCATGGGCATTTCTTCGTCGTCGATGATTGAAATATTGGGTTGATTCAGGTGGTGAACAGCAGCACCCCAGCGCAGGCGATTCTTATTGCCAAGAGGGAAGGAATGGGTAAATCCCAGCGCAATGTCCGGGTATTGGATATTTTCACTGAAGTCAGGTTCCATGCTGCCAATACCCTGGTCAAATTCGCCGATGGAGTAATTCCATTGGTTGGGGGTAGTGCGGCCGCTATAGTCTCCGTTTAGAATGTATAGTCCTGCCTGGATGCCGGGGGTTATTCTATGCTTCCCCAGCTTGAGGGGATAGCCGAAACTAAGGGCCACGCCAAAACGGTTCCTGTTCCATGGGGAAAATCGGTCGTTGACAATCAATAGTCCCGCCTGGTATTCTTGCAGGCCGTTGTACATTCTTTTCTCAAAAGCTACTGCACCAGTCTGAATGGGATCATTTATTTCTGGCCACTGGTTCCGGAAATTCATTGTAATGGTATTATCTCCCGGATGGTCACCTACAAGGGCCGGGTTGACCATGGCGTGATTGGTGTAAAACTGGCTTAAATGGACATCCTGGGCTGACAGGTGCAAGATAAAGGCCCACATTAAAAAGATCAGGATAAATATTTTTTTCATACTACCACATCAATTTAGGTCCGTTCAAATAATTTTCGGCCATCCTTTTGAGCTGCTCGTGTGAAAAATCCACACTACAGCCTTCTCTGAAGTAGCGACTCATAGCATTGCAAACATCCGGCATGTATTGATCTCCGTTGGCATCTTCAACTTCCCTGATAAAAATGCATTCCTCATTGATACCACTTTCTGGGGGGGTGCCTTCGCGATAGGGGTCTGCAGCGGTATCACAAATGCGATCCCCTGCCGTAGCACAATTGCTCCCATCTGCAAGTTCATTCCCATTTTCGTAGGTGTTAAGCAATCCGAAAAAATGCCCCAGCTCATGAGGGAGGGCTCTGTTGAGAAACTCTTTCTCAATCACAATAGCTCCCGTATTGTACAAATTGATACCACCAGGAGTCGTAAAGCCCCAGTCGTCCGGGATAAAAGGATCAGAAATAAGACTTACGAGGTAAATATTGATGCGATGGGCCTGGTGAAATTTACTCTGTATTTCTATGAATTCTCTTTGCCTGCTCAATGTATCGTAGCGGTAATTGGGTAATGT
>DATFJT010000090.1:0-13119 GCA_035269065.1 Saprospiraceae bacterium
AGTCGAGCATAAAAAATAAATGTGTGATTTCGGATGAAGCGAGAAACATATGTTTACGCAAAGACATATATTTCAAAGCATGATTGTAAAACAATAAAATATTTGTCATAAGCAAAGCCGACATCATCAATTCGCCTTAAATTATGGCTGATGCTTTCAATACTGAAATAGTTTTAGCCATTACCAAGCAACTAATGACAAGCTACCTGAGGTTTAATAGTTTACGTTAATAGACTGCATGAAGAAATAAGGAGTGACTTTAAGAAGTTCTCACAGGTCAATATGCTACCATTTTCATTCCATTCAACGCCGAATTGAATGCATAGAGCACGTCAATAAGTTATTGCAAATCAATGAATTGGCTACCACATGCATGAATATATGAATAAGAAAAGACCAAAAAAACGGTCACCTCACATGGAGGCAACCGTTTAATTCTTTAATAGAATGATGATATGGTCTAAATATCCACATTCGCATACTTGGCGTGAGACTCGATGAATTCCCGTCGAGGGGGCACATCGTCTCCCATAAGCGTGGAGAAGGTGTGGTCACTTTCAGCAAAATTCTCTATTTCTACACGGCGTAATTTTCTGGTCTCAGGATTCATGGTGGTTTCCCACAACTGATCAGCATTCATTTCACCAAGACCCTTGTAGCGTTGAAGCTTCACAGATTTATCTTCCGGTCCTTTACTGAGTTCCTGCGTATGTTTCTTGCGCTCTTCTTCGCTCCAGGCATAAAGCTTGGTTTGCCCTTTGCGAACAAGATAAAGCGGCGGCTGTGCGATGAAGACGTAACCCTGCTCAATTAGTGGTTTCATGTATCGGAAGAAAAAAGTAAGGATCAAGGTGACAATATGAGATCCGTCGACGTCGGCATCACACATGATAATGATCTTATGGTATCTCAGTTTTTCTGTATTGAGCTTGCGTTCGCCATCTTCTTCCTGAATACTCACCCCAAGGGCGGTAAAGAGGTTCTTGATTTCCTCGTTCTCATAAATCTTGTGTTCCAGGGCTTTCTCTACATTGAGTATCTTACCTCTGAGTGGCAGAATCGCCTGGAATTTTCGATCTCTGCCCTGCTTCGCTGTTCCACCGGCCGAGTCACCCTCCACCAGGAATATCTCCGAAATGGACGGATCTCTTGAGGAGCAATCCGACAGCTTTCCGGGCAGGCCTGAACCAGTTAGAGCTGTTTTTCTCTGCACCATTTCCCGTGCCTTCCTCGCCGCATGACGGGCAGTAGCAGCCAAAATAACCTTATCAATAATTTTCTTAGCTGCTTTCGGGTTCTCTTCCAGGTAGTGCTTGAGGGTTTCTCCGACCGATCTTGACACAATTCCGGTCACCTCACTGTTACCCAGTTCGCCTTTAGTCTGCCCTTTAAATTGAGGCTCGGGCACTTTAACAGATACTACGGCTGTCAATCCTTCTTTAAAGTCATCTCCTGATATGCTAAATTTCAATTTCTTGAACAAGCCATTTTCATCTCCGTAGTTCTTGAACACACGGGAGATCGCCCGGCGGAAACCATTGACGTGAGTTCCTCCTTCTCGCGTGTTGATGTTGTTAACATAGGAGTGAATGTTTTCTACATAAGAAGTATTGTAATGCAGGGCCACTTCTACCTCTACATTCTCTTCCTTTCCCTCGACGTGAATGGGAGCGTCAATTAAGGGATTTTTCGACTCATCGAGAAACTGAACAAATTCTTTCAATCCACCTTCACTGAGAAATTCTTTTCTGAAATAATTCCCTTCCTCGTCTTTCTCACGCTCATCAATAAAGATCAACTTAAGGCCTTTATTGAGAAAGGATAGCTCCCTTAATCGAGTAATCAGGGTGTTCCTGTTGTACTCAATAGAATCGAAGATCTCAGGATCCGGCTTGAAATGCATGCGCGTACCCGTGAGCTTTGTATCACCAATAACTTTCACCTCAGAAACAGGTTTTCCCCGGTGGTATTCCTGCTCGTGAATTTTTCCTTCGCGAAACACCTGGGCAGTAAGCGTCTCTGACAGGGCATTCACACAAGAAACACCTACCCCGTGCAATCCCCCGGAAACTTTATACGTGTCTTTGTCAAATTTACCCCCGGCGTGAAGTACAGTCATTACCACTTCAAGGGCAGATTTCTGCAATTTCTCATGCTGATCTACCGGTATCCCGCGACCATCGTCTGTTACCGTTATACTGTTATCAGGATGTAGAATGGTTGTGATCTCAGTACAGTACCCCGCCAGGTGCTCATCAATACTGTTGTCCAACACCTCCCAAACCAGGTGATGCAATCCCTTGGTATCCGTAGAACCAATGTACATGCCCGGCCGCTTTCGCACCGCTTCCAGTCCTTCAAGTGCCTGTATATTCTCAGCACCGTAGTTGTTTTTATTGTTATTAGCCATAACTACAAAAATACTAATTTTAGCGCGAAAAAAGGCAGTATTTTTCGCTCTTTTAGAGAGTCCTTAAAAAAGAGTGCAAGCTAATATTTGGCAGTGTCTTGCAGCGTTACTTATTGTTTTGAAATAAAACCTAAGAGGTCTAATTTATTCTGATAATGGAAATACGGCTAAAAACAGAGGATCAGATGTCGGAAGTGGTGCGTCAATTGACCCGTCAATTCCCTGAAAAAAGAATATTTTTTCTCAGGGGAGACCTGGGAAGCGGTAAGACCAGTTTTGTTAAGAAATTTGCAAAGTATCTGGGATCATCAGATGAGGTCACCAGTCCGACCTTTTCGATTATCCAGGAATATGAAAGCCCTCGGGGCGCCATCTATCATATGGATCTATATCGACTGGATAATACATCGGAAGTAGAGGATCTTGGCCTGGAAGAATACCTGGAAGCGGGAAATTGGTGTTTCATTGAATGGCCGGATATTTTGCCAAAATGGATGAAAGAAGAGGGACTCACAATTAATATTATGATTGAAGGTCCGGAAGCCAGAAAAATTGTAATTTAGATCATCTCAGATTGAAGTTTATGTCGGAGCAGTTTTCAAAAGGACAACAGGTAGCAGAGCCAAAAATTACGCCGCAGACAGAGATGTTGGCTATTCCACCACGGAAGTCCAAGTTGTTCATTGGCATTCCCAAAGAGAGTAGTTTCCAGGAAAATCGGGTTGCTCTGGTTCCCTCTGGTGTTGCTTCACTGGTGGGTGGAGGACATCGAATACTGATAGAAAGTGAAGCCGGCGTAAAAAGCAATTTCTCCGATCTAGATTACACGGAGGCCGGAGCTGAAATCAGTTATGATAAAAAAGAAATCTTTGAGGCAGATATCATACTCAAGGTGGCCCCTTTGAAAATGGATGAGCTTGAGTACCTCAGGCCAAATCAGATACTGATCACCCCACTGCACTTACCCACCATTTCCCAGGAATACCTCGAGAAACTGAAGCAAAAACGTGTCATTGCTTTAGCCAAGGAATACATTAAAGACGATTTCAACTCTTTTCCCATCGTGCGCATCCTCAGTGAAATTGCAGGTTACAGTGCCATGTTGACTGCCGCTGAATTACTGAGCATTACAGGAGAGGGAACCGGTGTCCTTTTGGGAGGCATCAGCGGAGTCCCCTCTGCCAAAGTCGTGGTTTTAGGGGCCGGAGTAGTAGGAGAATATGCTACCCGTGCAGCACTAGGACTCGGGGCCGAAGTACGCATTTTCGACAACAACATCAATAAGTTAATGCGTTTACAAAACAATGTCGGACGGAAAATCTACACCTCCGTGCTCAATCCCTTTTACCTGGAAGCGGAGTTGATTCAAGCTGATGTTGCCATCGGTGCTTTTCACTCCAAAACTGGACGAACGCCCATTCTTGTCTCCGAAGATGTGGTGATGAAAATGAAACCCGGCTCCGTAATCATCGATGTGAGTATTGACCAGGGGGGCTGCTTCGCTACATCTGAGGTCACCGATCACAAAAATCCGACCATCGTCAAACACGACGTCATCCATTATGGGGTGCCCAATATTGCCTCAAGAGTGGCAAGAACGGCTAGCATTGCCACGAGCAATATCCTTAGCTCCATTCTATTTAAAGCTGCCGGTCATGGCAGTATCGAACATTTACTCTACGACAATGCCGGACTTAGAAACGGAGTTTACATGTATAAAGGCTGCCTCACCAATGAATACCTGGGGCGACGATTTAGTATGAAATCAATGGATTTAAACCTTTTGCTTACCTCGAGCATTTAAAAAGTTTAATTTTTGGGTAATGGTAAGTCGAAAAAGTCCTGAGGAGTTTTAAACCCACAATGGCAAGTTTTTTGTACTGGATTTATCCGACGTGTTAATGATTTATTTTGGTGATATTATGATGCCCCTGTCATACATTGCAGCCTTTGCGCTTCTTGATTTCACCAGCTTGAAAAATTTACAACATTTTAACATACGACAGTCCTTGATGATTCCATGAGTGCGACAGACCAACATGACTTAAGAAATGCCTATCGTTATCCCGGTAAGGGACACTGGTTTGATTTTTGGAATTGCCGGGTCTTGTTGCCAGAAAAAAATCTCTGGTATTTCATCATGATTCACATCAATTCAGAAGAGGGGAAAACTAAACCTTACTTCTACTATGGCTCATCTAAAACCAATGAGGTGATACGCCACAACTTAAATGACAAAATCCAGGCCTCAACCAGGGGAAGCGGCGTGCGCTGGGCTCAAAATATTTTTTCCCCGGGAAAAATTGACATTCAGGCAGATGGTTATCATTGGAATTTTAACATTCAGCGCATTTGTAGTGATGGGACAGATTTCAATGTTGAAAAAAGAATATTTGATGTGGGTGAGAAATTGCTACTGCGAAACAACTCTTTTGTGCATCATGTACCTACAATGAAAGGCTTGGCTAAAGGGTATATCAAAACACCAAATGAAGACATCCAGCTTGAAAATGCACTTGTGTATCAAGCCAAAAACCACGGTAAAGATTTTCCAAAGGAATGGATGTGGCTCCATGTAAATCACATGCCTCAATTTCCGGATTCTTCTTTCGAAATAGGATTGATCCCAGGGCGAAATTTTGATACAGGAATCTTTAGGTGGACCAATAAAACCGAAACAAAAGTGTACGCCACTTACTTAGGTGATAGTGTTTTTTTTAAAGAAAAAGATAATATCTTTGTATTTAAGGTGTTGGATAGCGCACAAAATGTAGTCTTAAGGGGATCCGCCAATCACGGCGAGAAAAAAATAATCGAATTTCCAACGCCCAGCAACAACACGTTTGAAACTCCTGAATCGTTTAATGGTTATGTGTCCGGATATTTCCAGGGGGATTTTTTCGAGTCTGAATTCCCTGCTTTGGGAAAAGGGATCAAAAAATAACAAATCCGGTGTACTTTATTAAAAATAGCAATGATGAAGACTAAAAATGAGGAAATCAAAAAAGAGTATGATTTTGTAGTTATTGGAGGAGGTCCTTCGGGTTCAGTGTTTTCAACACTTGTCGCCAAAGAAGGACATGACGTACTCATACTCGAAGGTTCTAAGTTTCCTAGATTCGCCGTTGGTGAAATAATTGCCCCGACTGCCATGTGGCGAATGTGGAACAGGTTAGGAATATCTAAAGAAATGTTAGATAAAAAATTCGTTAAAAAATGGGGTGCTGGCTGGATTTCACCAAATGGTACACTTTTTAATTTTCATCAAGATGTATTTCCTGAAGATCCCGTTTGTCATGCACATGTCTATCAATTGGATCGATCTGTCTATGATCATTTTCTTTTGAATAATGCCAGAGAAAACGATGTGACCGCTTTGGAAGAAGCACGCGTGGAAGAGCTGCTCTACAATGACGAAGGTAGAATGAACGGAGTTACATTTCTGAAAGACGGCAAAAAGCACGAAGTAAGATGTAAATTGGTAGTCGATGCCAGTGGAAGAGCGAATTTCATTCCACGCAAGCTTGATATAAGAATGGAAAGGGAAAAGTTAAATTCTTTTGCCTGTTTCGCTCATTGGGAAGGTTGTTTAAGGGATAAAGGCAAGCACGCCGGCGATGTAAGACTTCTCTTTACAGAAAATAACCTATGGTACTGGTGGGCTCCACTTAAATCACCTAAGGCATCCATTGGTATTGTTGCCGACGTTGACACGCACTATGAGGAATATTCGAAGGATCCCGAAGCATTTTATGATAAGTGGGTAACCAACCATCCTTATCTGAAAAGAAGAATTGAAGGGGCGAAAAGAATAACAGATTTTGAGGGTGTCAAGAACAAAATGAAAAAGAATAATGGCGCTACACTAACTAACTTTCATGCTAAATCGACTGAAACAGCAGGCGATGGTTGGGTGTTAGCCGGCGATTCCCTCGGATTTGTAGATCCGGTTTTTTCATTGGGTCTGCATTTAGCTCAATCAGGCAGCGAAATACTGGCTGATGCTGTGATAAAAGGAATGAAAGAAGATGACCTTTCTAAAGACTTTTTGTACAAAGAATACCACGACAAATACCAGGAAGAATTTGGTGCCATACAAGGTCATATTTACCATTGGGCAACGTATTATTTCGATCCGCGAGTAGTAGACATCTTCCTGAAATGGGGTAACAAATACTCGCGAATTAGAGATATTTATATTAGAACCTTTATTGCTTTTGAGAAAAAAGCCATCAAAGAGTTCAGTGCATTGTTCGAAAAAATGCTTTCTGCGAAATATCTTGCGGATCAAAGAGAAACGCCCGATCTAGCTGAAGAAAAATCAATTGAAGAGGAGGTGACTTTGATGAGTTAGTTCATTCTAATAAATACAAATGCTTACCACTTTAAATCAGCGTTTTAAAGAATGGAATAACTTATACCACAATGAACTGGTAAGGTTATTGCTGGTCACGAAACCGTTTTTCTTCATATTTGCTGTTTATTACAGCATTCAACATGCGGATCAAGCTCTGCGTTATTGGTCTGTTTCTCTTGTTGTTTGTATGGTAATGACTGTAGTAGGAACAGACATTGCCTTACATCGATATTTTTCTCATAAGGCTTTCAAAACCACCTCATTTAAGCGGTTTATACTTGAGTTTGTTTCCATTCCATGTATGAGTGGAAGCCCGCTTTCCTGGGCAGTACTTCACCGAAAGCACCACGCTGAATGTGATACGGAAGGAGATCCACATTCTCCTACAGTTATCCCCTGGTGGAAAGTATGGTTTTATCTAAAGCCCTCCTATATATTCGATCGAACAGATGACAAAAGATATTACAGGGGATTGATTTCTGACAGGCGATTGATATTTACTCATTCCTACTACTTCCCCTTGCTACTAGTCTATGTTTTATTGATCTATCTCTTGTTTGGTTGGCAATGGGTACTTTTTGGACTAATTGTTCCTTCTGCGATTGTTGATTTCCAAATGGCTTGTGTCAATGTTATATGCCATCTTTATGGATATGAGAGTTTTCCAGTCAAAAAGAATTGTAAAGCAAAGAATAACTGGCTGGTTCATTTTATCACTTTTTGCTCTTTTGGATATCATAATAATCATCATGCAGATCCCGGTAATTTCAGGACCAATAAAAGTAAAGGGGAAATTGACCTCCCCGCCTGGATAATAGAAACATTTTTTCTTGATTCCGAAGAAAGGGAAAAATTGCAGAGAAAAAGAATGTCGGCCAAGATACCCAACTGAGCATTAATCCGAATCCATGGTGACTCAGATCCGGTTGATCATAATCGTCGTTTGGCCAGATTAAGTACATTGGGCAGCCATCATATATTGAAATCGAATTTTATTTTTACTTTGTTTAGCAGAAATGAAACATAGGTAAAATTTTTTTTGGTGAAATAATGATAAATTGTTCAATTCTCTTATGTCCATTTCTGTGAATGCAGATTTTTGCTTTAATTAGGGCCATTTAATGATATCACTTACAGTATAGAGCCATTATCATGCAAGAAGAGAAAATGAAAATTCACGCTGTTCGTGTTCATCCGAAAGAGGATAGTTTAAATGGTGCTTTATTCAATACAGCAGTTGCGTATTTTAAATCTCAAGGCCATGAAGTGAGCACCCAGTCCATATACGATGTCATGCCACAGCTGCTAGATTCTGCAGAAAAAATGATTTTTGGCGGAAGTAAAAATTACACCAAGAATTGGGTGGATCGGAGATTTGAACACACAGAATTTATTCAAGAAGAGACAGCTCTAATTCTCGATGCGGATATGGTCTACATTCAAACTCCGATTTGGGTTTATCAAATACCTTCCTTTCTCAAACTGTACATTGAGCAAATATTCATTTACGGTAAATTTTTCCGATTGTACAGGACGTGGAAAGAGAATTATGTTCACAAACCCCTGATTAAAGACAAAAAAGTACAATTGAGCATAACCATGGGAGGACATCCTCAAATGGTGGACGATATGGTCGGAGGTGACGTAAATAACCTGATTGAATCAATCAAATATATATTTGACTTCACAGGATTTGACTGGCTGGAGCCACACATCTCTTTCAAAACCACAGCCCCACCTGAAGAAGCAGAGGACTACATTGGTAAGCTTGAATCCTTTCTCAAGGAAAACCCTCATTTCTAAGCAGATACCATCATGTCCCGCTATTTAGCCTTGGAAATGAGCCAATATGTACTTCCCTTTAAATTTATTTTTCCAAGTTTCTTTATATGCATCACCTGACTATTCGCAGTACTGGTATTTATTTCCCATTGGTATCCTCATAGCCACACTTTACAACTCCACCGGAATCTCTGGAGCTAATTTTTGGATTCCAGTCTATATCTTGTGGCTTGCTGTAGATCCATTAATAGGATTTTGGTTGTCCCTGGTTTCGATGCTATTCGGCTCAATAGGCGGTCTCATCGGCCACACAAGACATAAAACCATCAATTATCCTATCGCCAAGAAGTATGCCCTCATCTCCATTCCATTTGCTGTTGCCGGAGCAATTTCACTACAATATGTAAATAAAAGTTACCTGTTCCTCCTATTTGGAATCTTCGCCCTCTCTTACGGTTTTTTGATGCTCTTCAAAAGCTTTGTTCAACCATCAAAGGCTATATCCAACCATGATTCCTCAAACATCTGGCGCTACCTTTCAGGTGCTTGTGGCGGGCTGCTAACAGGTCTCATCTCCGTTGGCTTGGGGCCACTATTGCTTCCCCATATGATTCAGCATAAAAATATTCGGCACCATTCTGAGGCTGTTGGTACTACAGTGCTCATCGTATTTCTAACTAGTTTGACTGCTGTAATATTCCGCTTGAATTCCAATTTCATTTCAGTCCTGACCACTCAATTTGATACTATTTTAAGTATCCTTCTATATGTAATACCAGGCGTGATTATTGGCGGACAGTTAGGTCCTGTAGTGGCCAAAAAACTCAAGCTAAATTGGATGAAAATATATGTTGCCTTCCTGCTTATCACCATTGGTTTTGTGATGTTGTTTAGATGGCTCAGCTATTAAATTGAAAGGGCCAAACTGATTATTGTTTCACGACCTTCACCTTAAAAATCCGCCCTTCGTCGGCTTTCAAAATAACCACGTACGTGCCTGCGGAATAAGTTGAAAAGTCAAGGGAGAGCATTGATTCCACTGGCTGAATACTGCTTGCTTCCTTTATATGGCCATACATATCGTACACACTGAACTGGTAATTACCTGCCCCGGGGGTCGGTATCTCAACTTCTCCATCAGTGGGCACCGGGAATGCCTGAAGGGTCCGGAATGAATGTTCGATATGCCCGGTCACCCTGGCCAAACAGCCTCTCACGCCCAACTCGGCTATAGAGGTCCAGATATTGTCGTTGATCTCTGACAAGGCAACGAGCTTGAGGTAACGGCCGGTCACAGCATCATTAAATGACAATATAGTCGGAGCATTGCTCCCTTCAAATTGCCCAATACTGTCTGCCTCTCCCCAATCATTGGGGTTATTACTGATGTACAGTTCAAAATCCCGAATCCGGCCATTGACACCTGCCTGCCTGGGATAATAAATGAATTCGGACATCTTAAATTCCTCTTTCAGGTCTATTTGTATTTCATGGGGATGCCGGTCTGAACCTGAAGTCCAGCGAGTGTGCCAAATGGTAGACAAGTCATCATCAAAGGCCATGGTTGCCAAGCCAGGATAAATTGTTTCCTCGCTGCTTACATACATCAATTCCCAATTGGATTTGGTCAGAAGCGCAGGTCGCTCACAGTTATCCACCGATGGACATTCAAGAACCTGCACCATATTCTCAAAATGCTTTCGGTAGGTTTCCCCATTTTGAGTAATAATCAGCGTAATACTGTAAATACCGGTATCACCGAAAACCACTTTAGGATTGCGCAGCTTGTCCCCCTCCAGATATAATGGTTCAGGCTCTATTGTCCAGCTCCACTCTGCCCCTTGGTGATTCAAAAGAGAGTGATCCTCCAACTGAACAGTATCCAGACCACAATTGATCCTGGGATGATTGACCCACGCATTGATGATGGGCGCGAACTCAGGCTCCGACAGCGGGCTTTCCCATATACCTGCATTTCCGGCAACACGCAATTTCCCATCCCTGAAAAATGGTGCGGCATAGATCGTATTCATTCCAGCCGGATAGCCATCATCAAAACCACTCCATTCAGGATCTCCGGCTTTTCTCACATAACACCGGGCGGGGCTTCCATTCTTACTATTGGTAAAAAGATAGACCATATCCACTCCATTCTGATCCGGCTGAATGGCCAATACTTTGGTGAATTCGCTTAAGCCCGCCGACCAGTCTTCCCAACTTTCCCCGCCGTCGACAGAGCGCAGTACTTTACCGATATCCGCTGACCAGGTCCCATTCTTGAGACAAACATAAATCACATTGGGGTCTGTAGGAGAAATTACAAAGTGCATTCGACCTGCCCAAAATGGCGATGCATGAGGTCCCTCGGTGAGACTGGATAGAAGTCGCCAATTCAAGCCTCCGTCCTCGGTTTTGTAGAGGCCCCTGCCAACAATATCTGCATACATCACATCGGGATTACTGTAGGCCACCTGGCAATAGCGAATACGCGCACCAAAATCATGCAATAGCTCAAAACTCTCACCTAAATCTTCACTGCGCCAGAAACCGTTGCCTTCGCCCAGGTAAAGTATTTCGTAGTAATTGGGATGTGCGAAAAGATTACCTCGCCTGCCTCCGTACTCATCCATATTGGGATATTTCGTAAACAGAAAGCGATCTTCGGCTGCTGATTCTGCATCTTCCGGCAAAACGAAGCCCGGACCCAAATCATTGAAGGCCACGTGTCTTTGCTTTCCTTTCATGATCCAACCCGTTGGTGATTCTGCACCACCCATCCTGAGTGCCTTTGGTTGATAGTAGTCCGCAATGGCCGTATTGCCATTGTGATAACGGCCCCCGACAATGAGGTCTTCATTCCAGGCCTGGTCAAAACCCCACATGTCAGAACCGATCAGGCCCTTGTTTTTGGCATCGGCCAGGCCTACATTGGTAAAATTATCCGTGGAATAGGTCATTCCGCCATCCGTAGCCACCCAGGCCTTTCCATCTCCGAGGAGTTCCATCCATTGAATGTCGGGGTGTATGGGAAAATCCCCCGCATAACCACCAATGGGCTGGAAGCTGGCTCCACCATCAGAGGACTTGTAAAGTGTCACCGTGCCTACGAAGATCTCTTCCGGATGATCAGGGTCTACTTCCAAAACAAGATCAAAAAAACCCTGCCCATTGTTCATGGGCAACTGACTGGTATTGCCAATGGCAAGACGCTCCCACACACCGGGATCCCCTTCCTTTTTGTATATGAATGGTGTATTATTCTCACTTAGCAAGACTGCAAAAACCTGGTCATTTGGGCCGGCTGTAGCGGCGATGAGGCCTCCAGCCGCATTTGGTATATTCTCGGGAAACGCCGGGTCCGGGGTGAAATCATCCCCGCCATTCTGTGATAAGCAGATGCTGAATTGACCATTGACATCTGAAATGCCGTAAATCCTGTTGGGATTGCCCGGTATAAACTCCACATCATAAGATCGGCGATTCCATACCTGCTGCCAGTTGAGTCCTGCATCGACAGTCTTGAAAATACCGTTCGCCCCGGCTGCCAAAATCACCTGGGAATCATCCGGATGAATGATGATCTTATCTGCCCTGAATTGCCCATTGGGAGGCAAAAGAGGTTGCCAGTTTTGGCCTCCATTGGTGGTTTTATGAATCTGACTGCCTCCTGCAAAGTATACGATGTCTGGATCGAAAGGATCAATCGCTACGGCAGTAACCCCTCCGAAGACCGGATAATTCCTGGTTACGAGCTCCCAGTTTTCGCCTCCGTCCGCAGACTTATTGACAAAACCTGTCTCCGTGCCACAATACAGAATATCTTCATTTTGATTGAAGACAGCAAAAGAATACACATTTACCTGCCAGGGACAATCATCCGGAATGACACCGTCCTGACCAGGATTGAGAAAGAAAGTCTCCTCAGGACCCCAGAAATGCCATTGCCTGCTGCTCTTGTTTTCAATGGAAGCCTTTTTCTGATTCTGATACCACTCTTCAGAGGATTTTTGAAGGTATTCTTTTTTGAAAAAACCCTCCCGATCCAGGTAAGGCTGCACTTGTTTTCTCCAAATCTTATAATAGCGTTCTGCACTTTTGAATTCATCTGTGGAATGAGTAGCTTTCCACAGATCATATATTTTCTGAACTTCCGGGAAATTAATGTCCTTCTGGTACAGCATTTTGGCCCAGATCGGCAAGTCTTCATTGTAAGCAGGCAGGTAATTGGGATTGACCAGCGAAGGTCCTTTATATTCCGATTGAGAAAGCAGTACAATCGGGAAGACCAACATCAGGAAAATGAATGAATACCGCATGATTTGATTATTGATGATAAGATTTGAAGTAAAATAAAGAAAAGACACTTATTGCATTGAACGGAATTCATCCAATCTATATCAAAGGGTAAAATAAGACCATACAGATGGGGTTGAAAGCATATCCCAATTCATTGTTTGAACTTCCAATACTAGAAAAAACGCTTTTTTGGGTGTCAAAATAGACGTTCGAACCGAATGGATGTCTTTTGAAAAACACCGGATCTTAAAAAATGATGTCCTCAGCCATGCAA
>DATFJT010000091.1:0-4150 GCA_035269065.1 Saprospiraceae bacterium
GGTTACGGGTCACGCGTCCGTTTACTTGCTCAATCTCATTAAGGAAAGCACGAGTAAATCAGTTGAAGGCTTCCAATGGATCAGTTTTTTACATCATATCTTCCTTGAATTCCCTGGACAGTTGATCAAGTTTACCTTTCCTTTTATTTTCATTTTTTTACTCTGGATGTATAATAAGAGAACTACGGCCTTCACTGCTGTACGGAAAAATAAACTTTTGTGGTTTAGTCTTATTTATATGCTGCTCAATATATGGCCCTACTGGTTGAGCAGCTACAGTAAAAGCCGGTATCTTATTCCATTTATTCCTGTGTTTGCACTCTTACTAGGAGCTGTTTTATCAAAGATGAAATTTGATAAATTCAACAGTCCCAATCGAAAAGGAAATAGATGGCCTTCAATCCTCCTTCCTCATTTAATACTCCCGGTTGGAGCGCTCGTTTTCATTCCTGATTTGCCGGTGTATCAAAATTATCTGTTTGCATTCTCTGCCCTTGTTTTTTATCTCGCAATTTTGATTTGGGTAATTCGCTTTCAGGGGGACTCTGATACTGTACGCGGAAATATTTATACCTACGCCATAGTCCTCATTTCCATCAAGGCACTCCTAATTTATGGAATACTATCTGAGCCGCTACAAAGAGAGAGAAAGACTAGAGCCATTGCAAGTTTCATTTATGAGTATTGCAAAGATCATCCCGTATATATAACGGGTAGCCTGGAGAAGCAGGAACTTCTTGTCCAACTTGGACCTTATCAATGGCAAGAATTCAAGTACAAGCCTCCCTTAATGGCTTATCAAGTGCCACTCTACTATTATGAGAAGACAGGAAAATTAATGCAATATCAAAGAGAAATCACGCAAAGCGGATGTTTTCTCAGGAAAGTTGGTATTGCTGATAAGTACTTTAATCCGGGTGAGCAAGGGAATAGCTTTGTAGATCCCTGGACCAATTCTAAGATTGAACTTCTACTAAAGGAATAAAAAAATCAATATGCTTTAGAAATATACCTTAATTCCAGCATTGAAACTGGAATTTCTGATTTCATTTCTGGCATTATACACTTTGTCACCAGAAATATTGACAAGCCCCATATAATGTCGTGCCACGAGTCCATAACGCTCATTCAGCCTGTATTCCATCCTGCCAATGGCACCAAGCGCATATTTTCTCAAATCATAATCATGAGGCTGGCCCAATTTGCCGGAGCTCTGATCTGTGTAAGGTGTGACACGAAGATTGTAATCCTTCCCCGCATTAGCTGAGTAGTAATTGTTTATGAGAAATCGTCCCTCAATTCCTGTACCAAGGGTTAAACGCGGTGTCACTTTATAATTTATACTTACTGGTATCTGCAAATAATGGAGATTGTCCACAATGATTCTTGTAGGGTACTCTATACGCTGAATACTCCGCACACCCGTCAATTGATTGGTCAATACCACCTCATCAATCTGAGTAGCCTGAATAGCGTAATCATTTTTTGACCATACATAACCGAGACCAGTTTGCACATTCAACTTGGCGTTAATGTCGAAACTCGTAAACATACCCAACATGGCACCGTACATTTGCACATCTGACCGGGTGTTTACGAAAGCATATATTCCTTTTGATCTTTTCTCTGAAGACGATCTATATTCCTTCTTAGTCAGATCAATAGGTGCATTGTAATCCAGGGCATCTATGGACAACTCATTAGGGTAGTCTCGCTTTACAATTTTGTTAAAAGAAGCTTCAGCGTAAAACTTTGGTTGGGTAATTCCTGGTTTATAATCAATCGTGCCACCTTTTCGTCCTTGAAGCGGCGCGATCTTATTTGATTTCAGCGAAGTCTGGCTGATGTCATAAGCCTTTATCGAATGAAAAGAATTATTGCTTTTCGTATTGGAAGCAAGCGCAAATTTTTCTGTACCCGTGCCTTTGTCAAATTGATTTTCTAAGATTAGGAGATCATTACCCACTTGTGCATTCATTTCACTGAGACTCAAGCGCGACTCAAGCATAGCCATTTCCCCCTGGTTGTCTATAAGTTGCTTGTTCAAGGAGTAATTCTGAAAGAACATAAAAGCCATCATTAGGACCACCGCAGCCCGCCCCATTTGCTGCCAACCCAGGGGGAAGGGTCTTTGCTTAGGTAATTCCTGATCGAGGGTTTCCTGCATTTGTTGCCACCCTTTGTCTTTCCAATCTTGATAATTGCTATCCGACATTTGAGTCGTATTGTTTCTCTATCAATTCAATTAATTTCTTTCTCGCATTGCTGAGGTGCCATTTAGAGGTTCCTTCGCTAATACCAATTTTGTCTGCTATCTCATTATGACTGTAGCCTTCAAGTACATATAGTTTGAAAACTTTCAAAGAGGAATTAGGTAAATACCTAATAAGATCTATGAGGTCCTCGTAATAAAGATTGTCTAGCACACGATTTTCTAATCTTTCATCCCTATAATTCAGCAATACATGTTCCCTATAACGATTGTCTTTCTTGAAAAACTCTGACAGTGCGTGAAAAACAATTTTACGTATCCATCCCTCAAGACTACCTTTATGAGAAAACTTCTCAATCTTTTTAAAAACTCGCAACATACCTCGATTCACAATATCAAGTGCTACATCTCTATTGCTTGTATATTTCAAACACATGGCGAACATGGAATCAAAGTACTTTTTATAAAGTGCCTCTTGGGCTCTTCTATTGTTACCTAAGCACTCTTCTACCAGTATTTCATCGCTTGTATTTGTATCAAGCTTCATATCTACATCCTTATAGACATTAAAGTTACAAAAAACGTTGGTACGATGAATCAGCTGCTTTTATTTCCCATGGTTCGGATACGATTCATGATGATACTCGCATTCAATTCAAAGCCAACCAATAATATGAAAGCGTTGATTTGAAGCCACAGCATCAGAATAATTAGAGCTCCGAGCGAACCATAGATTTTATTGTAATCTGAGAAGTTATTGACATAGTAAGAAAAGGCCAGTGAAGAAGTGATCGAAAGAACAGTGGCAAGGGTTGTTCCAGGACTAAAGAGTTTAAACTTCTTCCTTGAATTCGTACCAAACCGGTAGAGTAAAGCAATAGTTGCGTAAATCAATACGATGATGGTGCCCCACTTGACAGAATTAATCAGAAGACTGTATTCGGCTAGATTTAACCAGTCCACCAATTGAGCCACCAAATTATTACTAAAGAAAATAAGCACAAAACTCCCTGTAAATAATATCCCTAAAAGGAAAGTGAGTCCCAGAGCCTGTATTCTCCTGGAGATAAAATTTCTCGAACGGAAGCTATCCTCATAATTTTTTTCAAAACCAATCATCATGTACATGATGCCGTTGCTGGCAAAATAGAGGGCTAGTAATACACTAAAAGACAATAGGCCGGTTCTTTGATTGAAAAGCAAATCTTGAAGCATTTGCAATAAGTAGGAAGAACTCTGCTCTGGAAGAAATCGCTCCATCAGCGCTTTTATCTGTTCAAAATAGAACTGAATATTTTGGTTGGGGAGAAAAGGAATTAAACTAAATATGAGAATAAGCAATGGGAATAAAGCCAACAAGAAGCTAAACGCCATAGAGTTGGCGCGTACTGTAATGTCATCTTCCTGCAATTCATTGTAAATCAAACGAAAAACATCGAGAATAGGAATACCCATAAAGCCGGGGAAAGACGTTTTACCTGCCCATTCTTTTAAGGGTGTTAATGCCCGCTTATCGAGCCATTCATTTATCTGTTTGATCCGATCCAAGCCCTTCAGCTATTCTTTTTTTAAGGAGTTCAGGACAATCTACCAATTTCCCTTTCTGCATACAATAAAAACCAAGTTTTATACTCGCCTTAGTCATGAGCTCCTTTGACGGGTTGTACAATTCATGATTAAATAGGATTACTTTTCCGGGAATTTCATTCACAATAGACAAAATTTCAATAGTATCATCGTACTGAGCCGGCTTGAGGTAGCGCACCTGCATTTCCAATACTGGCAATGCAATTTTCCAATCGTCTTCCATTGTTTTGTAAGGTACGCCAAGGGACTTTATCCAGTCCGTACGACCCAATTCAAAAAGCAGAGGATAATGCCCATAATACATGACACCCATGCGGTCTGTATGACCATACAATACCTTGAACCGCGATC
>DATFJT010000092.1:0-3465 GCA_035269065.1 Saprospiraceae bacterium
GGACAATCGTATTGTACGTGATAAAAAGCAATTATTGAGTTACCTCAAATCAAAACAAGGTGGGGTGCTCATTGAAGGCCGGTATGAGAATAACCCAGGTGAATACTACTTTGGCTTGGGTATGGAATAGTCATTCTGATAATAGATCAGCATATATATTGATTCGACTTGAAAGCATCAAGGCCCTCCAAATGTGGGCATTGATGCTTTTTTTTGATTCCCCAACACCCAACCTTTTGAGCTTTAACAGTGTCTTCATCCTTTAGAATGAAATCAATGAGACAAGTATATATCGTCTTTTATAGTCTTATTATAAGTCTCGGTGTTGTGGCTTGTATGGATGAAGAAACACCCAACTGGGAGCGCAACATATGCGATGCACTGTCAGGAGAGGACTACTTAAGTTTTCAAAATGTCTGCAATGATTTCCTCGAGCAGAATGAAAATGAAAATATTCAGACTCTTTTAGAGGAATTTACTCTTTGGCTTGATGATATGGATTGTCTTGAGGCAAGAATTGTCTGTTTCGAATGTCTGCCATTTACACCACCTGCATCAGAAGTACAAATTCAATTTTCCAGTATCGAAACTGAGCGCATTACCAAGGAATTGGTAGTTGTTTCCTTCGAAGAAGCCATGTTTATCCGTGTTTCAGAAGTGCGTTAAACCTTTATTTCCTGGAGTAAATGTCGAGATAATTTCGAGTCGCATTCCTGGGCCTTAGGCGCAGCTCTGATCCGCTGAGAGATTCTATGTAATATACTGCTGATTCAATGCTGTCTCCATAAATCCTGTTTTGATAAAACAATACAAGGCTATCCTTCCCTTTCATTTTCCATTCCTTCCCTAAAGTTCTTGGCTGATTGATATAATTCACCTTATGATCATCCAGGAATTCGAATCCTATGTCAATCATTTTATTTCCGGCGTCAATGCTTTTGATCCATGTACCCAAAAGCAACTCTTCCTTGGAATCTCCAGTTTTATCTGAAGACTTTTTAGTGTCTTCTACACAACTCCAAGTGAGGAGACTCATAGTAAGGGCGAATAGCGTGATATATTTATTTGTCATTTTTCATATTTTTAAAACTCAAATAATGGCATTCCAAAGGGTCGTTATTATTCTGATGGGCTGCCTTTTGGCAATTGCTTAAATGGCTTCGGAATCTGAGTATTTCAGCCAATCTAGTCTTTGTTTCTCTTCCCGGTCATCCCATTTGCAACGTTGTTTCAATTCATAAAGCTTATCATTCCACAGATTACCGTCGTAGAATTCTACGGAATTATAATCTCTAGCTTTGTATAGGGAGCGCTTGTGATAACATGTTCCTAAATATACGTATTTCACCTTTGCCCGTGCTGCCTCTTCTATAAACTTTGTCATGAGTATTTTGCCAAGTGGTAATTGCCCGGATAGTTTGAGATTGTAAAAGGAATACCAGTAATGCAAGAAGTCGGTACCTTCTATACCGAGAACATAACCCATGATTTGATCGTCCAGGCGGTATTCCCACAATTTGGTATCGTCGTGCCAATTTAGGATGTAACGAAGTCGTTTTTCTGACAATGAGCGCCCGTGGAATCTTTCTTCAGCATAACGCTGACAAAAGTCGAAAAAGGAGGTATCATCGACGAGCTTTTTTGCTGCCATGATCCTACAGTTCATATTTTGACCCTCTATTTTTCGAAGTATCCTACGATTTTCTGAATTCAGTGAGAAATCGTTGAGCTTGACCCTAAGGCTCCTGCAGAGATAAAAGCGATTGCCCTCCAAAGAGCTGTTGTCCGTATAAGGTAAGAAACCAGAATTGTAAATTTGGGAGAGGTCATCGCCCTCTGATTCAGCGTATACAGCATAATTAAAGGTATAAGATTCATAGAAGGGCTCGCTCTCGGAGAAAATGATCTTCATTGCAGATTTATTTAATAGGGTGCTTCTACCAGGACTTGTCGATCTATCAACTCTCTCAAAGTTGCCGGTCGCGTGACTTCATACATTTCATTACCCCAAAGCAGAATCTCTTTTGGTAGATATCGAAGGTTGTAATTAGAGGCCATACTATAGCAGTAGGCTCCAGCATTGATAAAAGCCAGGTAATCCCCGGCATGCATTTCAGGTAATAAAATGTTCTTATTGAATTCGTCTTTCTCACAAATATTTCCAACCAAACGATAGTTGTTGTCTCTTCCTTGCTGATCTTTTTCCGTGATAACCCGATGGCTGGCATTGTAGTACATGGGTCTTATAAAGTGATTGAACCCCGAATCCAGGCATAAAAATTCGAAGCCTGAACCCTGCTTTTTGCGATTAACTCTTGTTACGAAGTAGCCAATGTTGGATACGAGGAATTTACCGGGCTCGGTCATAATGTTCAGTCCGGTACTTTGGTGAAAGCGCCGGGTTTTCTGGAGTAAATCATCTGTCGACCATTTGGGATGGGCGCTATCGTAGTTGACAGCATATCCCCCGCCAATATTGACGGTCTTTAAATGAGAAAATTGCGCCAGAAGACGATAAAATATATCCAGGATGCCCTGGAAACTATCCAATCCTTCCAAATCACTTCCCACATGAGCATGAAGCAATTCAATCTTATACCCTTTTTCTTTCCATTGGGATGAATACTTAAAAACATCCTCAAGGGCAATACCAAATTTTGAGTCTTTGCCCCCCACTGTTACTTTTTCATTGCCTCCGTCAATTATGTCTGGTTTAAGCCGGATACCAAAGGGGCGATCGGGATAGCTTTTCCCAATAAACTGCACGGCATCTATGTGATCAGCGACTACAAATACACCTTGATCTAGGGCATAACTCAATTCTTCATTGGCAGCATTGCTGGGTGTGAAAAATAATTTCTCCGCATCAAAACCGAGGTGTAATGCCAGTTCAATTTCTCCAGGGGAAACGAGATCAAGCCCGAGGCCCTCATCACGCATAAGCTTTAGAATATTAATGTTGCTATTGGCTTTGCAGGCATAATTTAACCGAAAAAAGTCTTGTTTTCTTAAGGTATTGAATACATGGATATTTTGCATCAGTTGGTCCATATCGTAGACATATGCCGGAGAACCATAGTGCTTCGCAGCTTTGAATACCATTTCTTGTCTGAGTAAGGTTTCAGAATTCATCTCTGACGTATTTTATCATGGCTTCTACGGCTTTGATGACTTCGTGCTTATGAACGGTGTGATGATTTACCATAATACTGAATGCCATGTACTTACCGGAAATACCCTGAATGACTCCCGAAAGGGCGTAATTGTTCTTTAAACTTCCTGTCTTTGCCCAAATATAACCGGGATCACCCCAGTAATAATTGGCAATAGTCCCTTCTTTTCCGCCCTCGGGAAGATATTCCTTTAGTGTTTCCAGGCCCATCTCCCGATGCATTTGTTCAATCAATGAGGTCATGGTTGACGGATTGACCAGGTTGTATCTGGACAAGCCGCTTCCATCTACCC
>DATFJT010000093.1:0-2371 GCA_035269065.1 Saprospiraceae bacterium
ATTGAAAAGCTTATCGATGCCCTTCAGTAAACTTGTGTAATTTCTAAAAAAATGCGACCGGCCAGGCAGGATGGAGGAAAGTGCAAAACGGTGATAGTATCTCGTGCCTTTACGTTCCATCTTGTTCCATTCGTAATCCATTTGATCGTATAGTTTCCTGGAATGTGGTGCGTAATTGGAAAAGGCCAATCTTCCTTGCCAGTATTCAGTCGTTTTTAGAAAAAGTTCAGATGAAATCCCTTGTCTTCGATAGTCTGGGTGAGTCCATGAACCGCTCAACCAGGCCATGCTTAACTTGCCTTTCCCAGTTTCGAAATGGTCGGGCAAAAGGGTTCTGAATCCAACCAAGCTATTTTTCTCCAATGCCAAATAGAGTACAACATCATTTTCTTCAGCTCTTGGATTGTTCAAGTAGGAATGAAGTCTCAGTGTAGACAGGGGAATGAAGGGGGATTCCTGCCACCAATTGGATTGATGCAACTCTGACAATTCTCCTAAAGAATAAGCTGAAATTCGAATCTGGTTCAATCCCATATCAAGACATTCATTCGTATTGGCTATCAGTGTCAAAAGATAATCAAAATAAGTGCTATGCATTCATCAACAAAATGGCTTTGTTTGTCGACAAAATATAGAACTTTGTAAAAAATTAGTACTATGTGTTGCATAATACTATGGAATGTTATAGATTTGTGTGTGTCACAAAAGACAACCAGTCAACAATCATTGCAAATTGCTAAATAAGCACATATGAAGATAGAAACCACAAAAAAGCAAATGAGAAGAGGCATACTCGAGATGTGTGTCCTCGGTATCATTTCTGAAAAAGAGGCCTATCCATCCGATATCATCAAACGCCTTAAAAAAGCGGAATTGATCGTTGTGGAAGGTACCTTGTACCCCTTGTTGAATCGCTTGAAAACGGCAGACCTACTGCAGTATAACTGGCAGGAGTCTACATCAGGCCCGCCGCGCAAGTATTATAGTTTAACGGAAGAGGGAAGGGAGTTTCTCAAGGAATTGAAAGAGGCCTGGGGACACCTGGTGAATGTAGTAGAATTGACAACCAAAAAATCTGACCAATAATGAATAAGATCATCAACATCAATCTGGGAGGGAAACCTTTTACCATCGACGACAATGCCTATGAGTACCTTCAAAAATATATGAACTCTCTTAAGCAGTATTTCAAAGATTACGAAGAAAAAGAGGACATCATTTACGATATCGAAGCGCGTTTAGGAGAAATCTTTGAAGAGCGCCTGGTCAACCGTTCCATTGTTGGTATGCACGATGTCGAAGAGGCCATGGAGCAAATGGGAACGCCGGAGGATTTTGAAAACGATATGTCAGCTGAGCAGAAAACTGCCGGTACTCACCGGATGCGTGATCATCGTGAGAATAAGAAACAGGACAAATACCGTGTTGGTCGAAAGTTGATGCGGGATCCTGAGAATAAGAAGATTGCCGGCGTGTGCAGTGGTCTGGCGGCTTATTTTGGCATGTCGGACCCTCTTTTGATCCGCGTGCTGTTCCTCGTCCTCTTATTTACAGGATTAGGTCCGATTCCTTACATCATTCTTTGGATATTGATGCCAACGCCCAAAACTGCGGCCGATCGCCTGGCCATGAAAGGGGAGGATATCAATTATGACAACATAGCCAAAGAGGTGCACCAGGAATGGAGTGACTTAAAAGAAAGACTCAGCAATATTGGAAAATAGGTGAACGTTTTTGATGGAAACTGCCCCCTGTCGGCCGCAAAGTGAAAAGCGCATACGTTTTAAACTTTTACCGGAGGGAGGCATTTCTTTATTACACAGCCATGAAACATGATATTAGCAGCCATTATAACAAGCATGATCCATTTTTGGAGAAAGATTTATCGAAAATAAGGGGAATTTGATGTCCGTCGATTCTACCCAAAGCACAGTTGTTTCCGCTCTGCATGCACTTCTATTCAGTTTGATCATTTCTTTAGGTGCCCAAATAGATATTGACATAGCCGGCCTATTGCCATTGACGGGGCAAACGCTTGTTATACTTACGGGCGCACTATTCTTGTCACTTCCTTCAGTTTTAGTAGGTCTTGGTTTGTATTTTCTTACTGGTATTGCCGGACTGCCGGTGTTTGCTAATGGTCATTCAGGATGGGAGAGCTTTTCAGGAGGTAGTTTGGGTTATTTTATCGGATTTTTGGTGGCCGCCATTGTCCTTTGTTTAAGCAGAAAATATATTCGAGGAAGATACTTTCCAGCGTTTCTTGCTCTACTTGTCGGGCATGGTATTGTTTTGTTTATAGGCAGTGGGTTTTTGCTGCGGTACTATGAGGTTTGGGAAGCTTGGCAATTGGGTTTTCAGCCCTTCCTTG
>DATFJT010000094.1:0-8451 GCA_035269065.1 Saprospiraceae bacterium
AACCTGAGGCAGAAATGTCATTCAACAGTGGATACAAAAGGGAATTAGCGTTGGCAAAGCATGGTCTACCCTTTTTGAATGGTCCATACAAAAAGACAGATAGATGAATTGGCAGGCCCTTTTATGGATTGGATTAGGCGGGGGATTCGGGAGTGCTTTGAGAGCCTACCTGTCTTTCTTATACAACACAAAATATGACTTCCCCTGGGGTACTTTTATAGCGAATGTTTTAAGTTCAATACTTCTTGGATACCTTTTCGGTAAATTATCGACTGATGGGGCTTCCCATTGGTGGTACTGGCTACTCGGTATTGGTTTTTGTGGAGGCTTCAGCACATTTAGTACTTTCTCCCTTGAGAGTGTACTGCTCATGAGCCAGGGTTCTGTTAAAATTGGCCTTCTTTACATCCTGTCCAGTATATTTGTAGCTGGTATAGCCATTTATTTGGGATTAAAACTATCAAATCTTTAATTTTCCATTTCCATGAGCGAAAAGCCGGAAAGTTTTCACCCACTGATCCCTTCATTTATCCTGGATCAATACAGAGCCTCCAACTGGAACGGGCGTTTCCAGGCTGCTGTTTTGGTGGTGGATATTAAGGGCTATACGGCTTTTACGAAAAAAATAATGTCTTCCGGCGCCGCAGGAGCAGAGACTATTTCAGAATTGCTCAATGATTTATTCGGCAGGCAAGTAGCACTCTGCTATCATGGTGGTGGTTTCATTCCTTTTTTTGCTGGTGACTCCTACACGGTTATTTTTTCTGAAAATGAAGGAAAACTACCGGATATACAAAAGATTTCTGAGCAATTGATGGCCACCATACAGGACACCAGGCTATTTAAAGAAGCTTCCTTATCCATCAAACTGAGTGGTGGCTACGGAGATGTGTTCTGGCACATTTCTGAGCATGAACCGCATTTCCACTATTTTTATGGTGAAGTATTTGAGCGTGTCGGTACGCTAAATGGACAGTGCCAAGCAGGAGGCATTTTATTGGAAAAAGCGCTAACCACAAAGCTGATTCAGGGATTCTCCAGGGAGCTAAATGTTGATGGGACAACAACAACTGCACATTCAAAACCATTTTCCATTGATTATGATCCCGAAGTAGCTTCTTTTATACCTGAATTACCCGTTCTCACGCACATGAAGAATGAATTTCGGGAGGTAATATCTGCCTTTATCTTTTTCGATTTTCATGAGAAAGACTTTCAGAGTGAACTAATTGACGCTTGCGTGGATCTTTGCCGAACCCATAACATGTTTGTGAAGGAGTTAGATTGTGGCGACAAGGGAACTGTATTGTTTGGTTTTTTTGGAGCACCTGTAAGTCATATTCATCAGAAAAAAGCCGCTATTCAATGGAGCATTGCATGTCGACAGCTTTTGAAAAGCCGGGCTGAAAAATTATGTTTCAAGATTTCCATGAGTTCAGGTAGGGTCTTCAGCGGATTTATTGGAGGCAGTCAGCGTTGCCAATATGCTGCCGTTGGACATTCCGTTAACTGCGCAGCGCGATATCTCTCCTACTGTCCAGACAATAAAGTGGTCGTGGATCGAAGTCTTCTAGTAGCCAATACGGATTACCGCTTTCTGGAAGCAGCAGTTCTTAAAGGACTAGATCACCCCGTGGATCTCTTTTGCGTGGAAGAATACCTGCAAAACAATGATAAAGCAAGCCCTCTTTTTGGCCGGGAAAAAGAACTCAAATACTTTTCTAGTTACCTCGACACACTTTCCACAGAAGGCGAAATAAAACATATTTGGTTACGGGGACCCGCCGGTATAGGTAAAAGTCGATTGATTCGCGAGGTAAAAAAAATGGTCCAAGTAAAAAGCAACATAGAATATGTAAGTCTTTATTGTAATGAGATTGACTATTCTGCTTTTCTGCCCCTGATCAACTACCTGCGTTCCCTGATGGACATTGGAAGCAACATGTCTTTTGAGATTTTTGCAAAGAAAATGGAGCAATTAATGCCCGGCGTGCATCCAATCGAAAGAAAACGCATCACCGAGGTATTCGCATTGCTTCTAGATTTGCGGCTGAAGCGCAACTTCCTAAAAGAACTAGATGCCAGAACACAATTTGAAATCACCAAGAAGAGCTTTGTTGAATTTTTTAAATCCTTATCCGCAAGTAATACACTCGTTATAAAAATAGATGATCTCCAGTGGATAGATTTCTCAACAGCACAGATATTACTTGAAATTGAAGAAAAGCTGGACCTGCATCTGTTGCTTTGCTCAAGGCCATTGAGCGAAGGACAGAAAGAAGACCTCCAAGACTTTATAGATGTACTGAAACCCGATATTTTAGAGTTGCACCAGTTAGACACCAGGGCCGTTGCTAAAATTGCCGCTTACAAACTCAATGGTCCGGTAGATCCAGAAAGTGTGCATTACCTGTATCAGTCCTCGGACGGCAACCCTTTCTACCTCGAACAAATAGTGGATTACCTCAAAGACACGGAAGCCTTCCATAAACAGAATGAACATTGGAGCCTGAAAAAAAAGGAGAAAGATCTCAAGCGCAACTTACAAAATGTACTGCTTTCGCGTATTGACCGCCTGGATCACCCGATGAGAGAAGCCATTAAATACGCTTCTGTGCTCGGTCAGGAATTTGAAGAGCCGGTTTTGTCCGAAATGATGTCCATGAACGGCCTGAAAGAAAATGTGGCTCAATCCAAAGTGGGAAACTTACTATCCAAGGGCATGCGTCAGAAAATTTGGAAACGACTGGAAAATAATCGCTTGGTTTTTTCTCATGCGCTTCTTAGAGATGCCGCCTACGATATGCAAATGCACAGCGATCTCAGAGCCAAACACTTATTAGCTGCACAAGCGATAGAAGATATCTATGCAAGACAATTGAACAGGAAATATTTTGAGTTGCTCTATCACTATGAGAAAGCAAACAAAGAGGATCAACTCAAAAAGTATCTTTATTTATCTGCGGAACACAGCCGGAAAAACTTTAGAAGTCGAGATGCCTTGCGTTTTTACGATCGATACTTGGCACTCGAAAAAGGGATAAGCGAACAACTTCAGGTCGCCTATCGAAAATACGAGATTTTTGAATTGATGGGACGGTGGTCCAAAGCCATGGAAGTTATTCACGAGGCCCGGGAATTGGCTATCGCTGCGGGACATAAAGTTGGGCAGGCCTATACCACGCTTTACCTGGGTCAATGCCTGACCCTAACGGGTGACTATGAAGATGCGGGTCATGAACTGGACCAGGCTTTAGGTTTATTTCGTCAACTGGATTTGAACCAGGGAGAAATTCAATGTCTGGATGCCTTGGGAAATCTTTTTTTTAGACAAAGTAAATACAAGAGGGCCTCCACATTTTTTGAATATGCCTTAAAAAATAAATCTTCCTCAGAGATTAACCTAACTACCGTTGGAAGATTGGGATTGACTTATATGAACCTGGGGCAACACCACGAGGGTATCCAGTTGATAGAGAAGCATTTGAAAAATGAAGACATTGGCAGGCTCCACGAATGTGCCCTATCGGTCAATCTGGGAATTATTCAATTGGATTACGGTGATTTTTCCGGTGCAGAGTACAGCTTCCACAACGGACTGCACCTCTCCCAACTTATTGGCAACAGACTCTTTGAATCCATTGCCTATGGAAGTCTTGGCGGCATAGAAATCATCAAAGGCAATTCAAAATCTGCTCTTGAATACCTGGAAGAAGACAAAGAAATCGTGGAACAATTAGGTGACAAACAAGGTCAATCTATAGTACTTGGCCTTTATGGAGAATACCATTTACTCATCCAGAAACCTGAAAAGGCCAGGAATTACTTTGAAAAACAATGGAAAAAAGCCCAGTCGCTCGGATACACCAAGGGTATGATCAAGGCTGCTACCGGATTGATTCAAGTCAGCCTTCAAAAAGAAGATTGGCAAGCTTATGATCAGTCCGCTCAGCTTTTGTCCGAATCAGACCTGGGTATCAACCAAATGAGTTTTGAGTACTTCATTGGACAATTTCTGGCAGAGATCAAACAGAACCATATCAAGAAAGCGGAGGCCTTGAAAGAACGACTTGAAGAAATGGCCACCCAACTGAATACACGTTTAGCACGTTTTTACGTTTCATGGGTAGCTAAGTACATGGAATGCATGGAGAACAATGTTGCGCTTCCGGATGCATTCATATTTGAACAGGGCTCCTACAACAACCCTGCCTATCTCGCTATTAATAAAAGATTGATACATGCGCTCAGGTCCTAGTTTTTGGTTATGCTGCGTTCTTTTCTCTATCTATTCCTGCATTTCTGCACAATCCCCTGGGAAGGCTTACACAGATGAGCAAATTCCTTTTTCTTTAGAGCATTCAACTAAAAAAATCGAATTGCCCTTCGTCCTGTCAGAAATTTCGGGTCTTGACTATCATGAGGGCAGACTCCTCGCTGTTCAGGATGAAGCAGGGGTCATATTTACCATAAACCCACAATCCGGAAGCATTGAAAACCAAGTAAAATTATTTGGTCCCGGAGACTCGGAGGGCGTGGCCAGTGATGGTAAGACTTTATTTCTCAATACCAGCGAAGGACTGATCTTTCGTATAAATGCCAATCACCAGACAAGTGCTGAATTATTGGGTACGGGGCTGCCTGAAGGGGGAGATTACGAAGCCCTGGAGTGGCATCAAAGTGCTCAAAAGCTTTTGATTGCTACTAAAGACAATCTTAAAGGGATTGACTTTCCAGGTAAAAACAGGTATATCTTTGCGGTTGAAATCAAGCCGCCCTATGCCCACCAATTGTTTCTAACCATTGATTACAAAGCACTTAAGGATTACCTTCAGGTAGATGAGAAAGGTATTATTCAATACGCCGACATCAGATTGGAATACGACAAACCAAAACCAAGCGGTGTAGCTATTGACCCGCTAACAGGACATATTTATGTACTGAATGATTCCGGAAAAATGCTGCTTGTGTATCAACCGGGCGGTAAATTAAAGGCCATTGCCATGCTTGACAACCAACTTTTTGAAAAACCTGAAGGCATTGCCTTTGACCCTGAGGGCAACTTATACATCTCAAATGAACAGAAAAGTCAAGCAGCCAATATCTTGTTCTTCCAAAGGCAGGATGGATCAGGAGGTTAAATGTGCACGGTATTTGTGACAGATGCACTTGAATAATCAGTCCGAAGTGCTATTTTTGATTTTGAAAGAGCGAAAGTAAAACAACTAGAAGATGAGCATCGTAGAAATGAAAGTTCCAACCATAGGTGAATCAATCACGGAAGTGACACTATCTGAATGGTTGGTCGAGGAAGGAGATTATGTTGAGTTAGACCAGCCCATTTGTGAGTTCGAGTCTGACAAGGCTACGCTCGAATTCCCGGCAGAAGCGGCAGGGAAAATCAGCTACGTTGCTTCAGAAGGAGATGATCTGGAAATCGGTGCACTTGTTGCAAAAATAGATACCTCAGCAGCCAAAGAAGATAGTGGTGAAACCCAAAAAGGCGCTTCCGATAAAAAAGAGGACACACAAAAAGAAAAAGAATCTGAAAAGAGCCCTGCAAGTTCCAGTCAGACAGAAAGCAGTTCAGCTTCCGGTACTGATAGTTATGCAAAGGGTATAGCCTCTCCGGCGGCAGCTAAAATATTGCGGGAGAAAGGCATTGATCCCGAAAGCATCAACGGTACGGGAAAGGACGGGCGTGTGACAAAAGAGGATGCACTGAAGGCAGAAAAGCAGCAAAAGCAGTCCAATGAATCAAAGCAGAAGGATACTGCACAGGAGAAGGAAGCAGCCAAAACGCCAAATTTTTCTAATAAGGAATCATTTAGTCGTAATGAGCGCAGGGAAAAAATGAGTCGTATGCGTCGCACGATCGCCAAGCGATTGGTGAGCGCCAAAAACAGCACGGCAATGCTGACTACTTTCAATGAAGTAGACCTGACGGAGGTTATGAAACTCAGAAAAACCTACCAGGAGAAATTCGTCGATAAGTACGGTATCAAGCTGGGTTTTATGTCACTATTTGCCAAAGCCTGCGCCAAGGTACTCATTGAGATGCCTCAGGTGAATGCACAGCTGGATGGCGAACAGCTCGTCTACCACGATTACGTCGATATTTCAATTGCCATTTCTACGGATAATGGCCTGGTGGTGCCTCCGGTACATAATGTGGAATCATTAGGCTTTGCCGAAGTAGAATGGAAAATCAAAGAATTGGCAGAAAAAGCAAGAAACGGAAAGTTGTCTCTCGAGGAAATGCAAGGGGGGACATTCACCATCACCAACGGAGGCATCTTCGGCTCTATGATGAGTACGCCGATACTGAATGAACCTCAAAGTGCTATTCTTGGGATGCATACCATACAGCAACGTCCCGTTGCAGTCAATGGCGAGGTGGAGATCAGGCCTATGATGTACCTGGCCCTGTCTTATGATCACAGGGTCATCGACGGAAGCTCTTCAGTTACTTTCCTTGTTAAAGTGAAAGAATTACTTGAAGACCCTACGACGCTTTTACTCGACCTGTAAATCTAAATTCATGACACTCGGGGAGTTCGGTACCGTACTAACGGCAAATCCATTGCTTGTAACTGCTTATTTCTCCATTCTGCCCATCACTGCCATGTTGGCGTGGTTACTAGGTAATAACAGAGGACATTTATCTCCGTGGAAGTATTTTTACACAGTGCTGGTTTACTTATCCTGTCTGCCGGGCCTACTGGCTTTTGCATTTGCCATATACCTGATAGTAGTTGAAAGGCAAAGCGTTCTTTCATTGAACCTTTATCTTACATTGGTACCGGTTTTGTCTATGTTGCTCACGCTTCTCATTATCAAAAGAAATGTGGATCTCGACCTCGTACCAGGATTTGACAAAATCACTGGATTTATGCTCATGATCTTTGTTCTCATTTCATTTTTGTGGTTTTTATCTCGTATCCGCCTGGTCATTTTTAGTTACATGCCTTTACAGTACTTTGCTCTGATATTCCTCGGCCTGCTATTTCTATTGATTTTTGGCTGGAGAAAAGTTTCGGGAAGCAGCTGAAAACTCCTTTAATCAGAATTTTTTATTTCGAATAGCCATTGTGTTTCCAGAATCCTCAGGATATGGAAAGAAGAGACCTCATTAAAGACGAGATCGAGCAGCTGGGTAAAGTGCTGGGAAAGCTTATCGCCAGACTCTTAAATTTGCCTGAGCACGAGGAAGGAAATGAGCAGATTCAAGAACAACTCAGGGAACTCAGTGAAAATCAAAATTTAAATCTTGAAGAAATGGCTCATTGGGAAGATGAAGCCTGGGATAAGTGGATTATTAGCGCACCTGTAAATGCCAATATCCTTGAGGCGATCAGCCAAATTTACCTGCACCTTGGGAACATCCGGCAATCCAATAGTCAAAATGATCAAGCCAAGATATACTTCCGTGCAGCATTGCGAAGTATTGAGTGCTCAAATCGAATGTCTAAAACCTGGTCCTTTCGCAATGATGCCTATCGGCAAAAATTAAATCGAATTCTTTCACAGTACAACTAACAATCGTCAGCTTCCTAAAAAATTTATGATGACATATATCAAACATTGCTTGCAATCCGAAGGCCATATGTGTCACAAATTAAGATTGAAATACCTAATTTAAAGCTGCCGAATACGCTGTTAGTAAAATATTTTTCAATGTTCTTTCGACTGACAGGGCAAAAGTCTTAAGAAAGGAGATGATCATATAATTGATGACTGTACAATTTGGTCAGAAACATTTGAGCAATGAGCTGCTATAACATAATGAAGACCAAAACTTTGATCTTTACTATACTCAGTTTTGATGACCCTGAGCCCTACAAAAAAGCCAGATAGCGTTCAGTCCAGAGGTCGAGATATATATTGAAGAAAAATGACTAAAACAAGATCAATCTTTTTGAATGATTGAACCGTGGGATAGCTCCATATTTTAAAACTAGAGACGCTGACACTATGAAATATATCGTCATTCTTAAAATTATTTTCTTTCCGCTCCTTCTATTGGCGCAGGTAAAAGGTCTGACCCCATCAGTTGATAGTGAAGTAAATGAAAAAGGAGACGTTTACGCCGTCGTGGTCGGTATTTCCGACTACCAGGATAAAGGTATCCCTGACCTGCGTTTTGCAGATAAAGATGCAGAAGCCTTTGCCAATTTCCTGCGCTCTCCGGCCGGTGGCAGCCTCGATGAAGACCACCTCAAAGTGCTCATTAATGAACGAGCCACGGCTGCCCAGTTTGCCATTGCGCTGGACTGGCTCTGGGAGGTTGCCAAAGAGAATGACAAGGTGATCCTTTACTTTTCCGGCCACGGAGATGTAGAAAGAAAAAGTTTAACCCAGCCAGGTTACTTATTGTGTTGGGATGCTCCTTCCCGTGTCTACCTGGCAGGAGGAGCCATTGCTTTACCCATGTTTCAGGATGTTATCTCC
>DATFJT010000095.1:0-4572 GCA_035269065.1 Saprospiraceae bacterium
CAGAAAATTATTGTGTTACAGTCTATGTGGGAGGTATTCGGTTTATACGCCCGATTAATATCGGTGAAGTTATCAAGATCAAAGCCTATGTCATTCACACTGGTCGCACCAGCATACATATCGCAGTGGACGTCTATTCCAGAAATTTTGACACCACAGATTTTGAGAAAAAAACGCACTGCATTATTGTATTCGTTTCAGTCGATGAGAAAGGGAAACCCACTCCGGTAAAACAATGGACGCCTGATACAGACCGGGAAATAGCCCTGGAAGATTATGCCATACGGCTCAAAGCCCTGCGTAAAGAAATAAGTGAAGAAATGGAACCGTTTTTATTCCTGGACGAAGAATAAACCATGCAAATAAGATATTGGATAACTGCGATCGTCAGTTTATTGATGCTGCTACTGTCTTGTGGGGAGATATTGAAAGATGTCGAGTTTAAGGGCTTGGATGATCTGTCGATTAGGGCCCTTGATGATAAAAAAGCAGCTTTGGATGGGACTTTTGTCCTATACAATCCCAATCCTTTGAAAATTGATATCCGTAAGGCCCATTTTGATGTCTGGCTGGACGGGAAAGAAATAGGAAAAATCAACCAATCCGTAGATGCCACTCTGCCGGCCAGGGGCGAATCCGAAATTTCCCTTCACATGGATCTCGATTTGAAAGATATTTTGACCATAGATCCCGGTGGAATATTAGACATGGGACTAAAATTACTGAGGCAGCAAGAATTATTGATTGAATTCAAGGGAGAATTCACTACCGGTAAATCGGGTTTAAGTATTCCGGTCAAAGTGGAGGATGCCATTAATTTGAGTAAAGAAATACGTTCAACTGATGAGCCAAAAAAATAAAACTATGGTTTATAATTCCGATAATGCCCCTGCACCTGTGGGGCCTTACAATCAATCCAAAGCAGCAGGTGGTTTACTTTTCGGATCCGGTCAAATCCCGATCAATCCGGCAACTAACGAACTGGTGAGCGACACCATAGAGAAGGAGACCCACCAGGTGATGAAAAATATAGGGGCTGTACTTGAAGCTGCCGGCTTAATTTATTCTGACGTCATCAAGTGCAGTATTTTTGTCAGTGATATTCATTTATACGGCCGCATCAACGCTGTATACGCTGAATATTTTGATGAGGCCAATGCCCCTGCACGTGAATTGGTGGAGGTCGCAAATCTTCCTAAATTTGCACGTGTAGAAATATCCTTTATTGCTGCATTGAAATAAAAGTATATATGAGCGAAAAAAAGCGGGTCATGTCGGGTATTCAACCGACAGGTAAGATGCATTTTGGTAATTATTTTGGAGCTGTAACCAATTGGGTGCGACTACAGGAAGATTACGAATGCTTTTTCAGTGTTGTAGATTACCACGCCATTACTATGGCCTATGACCCCGTAAAGCTCCGCCAAAATACATGGGAGCTCTGTTTCAACCTGCTGGCCTGTGGGGTAAACATCGAACGCCTTTTCGTACAGTCCTTGGTGCCGGAGCACACAGAATTGTCCTGGTTGCTATCGAGTGCAACGAGTTATGGACAGTTGAGTCGAATGACACAATTCAAAGACAAGTCAAAGCAGGCAAGTGAAGAAAGTAAGGACGGTTTTATCAGCGCCGGGCTCTTCAGCTATCCCATTCTTCAGGCTGCAGATATTTTGATTTACCAGGCAGATTTCGTTCCTGTCGGAAAAGATCAGCAACAACATCTGGAGCTCACGCGAAATATTGCCGAACGCTTCAATCAGCAGTTTAAGAAAGAATTTTTTACCCTGCCGGAGCCCCTTTTTACGGAGACGCCAAAAATCATGAGTACGGCAGACCCAACCCGTAAAATGAGCAAAAGCGCCGGTGAAAAGCACTATATTGACGTATTTGCCGAAGAAAACCGCCTGCGAAAGCAGATTCGATCTGCCGTTACAGATACCGGAGACGGATCCTCGGAAGAGATGAGCCCCGGTGTGTCCAATTTGTTCGAGTTGCTCAAAGCAGCCGGAGCCTTAAAAGCCCGAGAAGAATTGCTCACCCATTACAATGCCGGTAATTTAAGTTATAAAGATCTGAAGGAAGTCGTCGCTGATACACTGGTATCCATTAGTAGTGACTTGCGTGAGAAAAAAGAGGCCATTAAAGCCGATAAAAAGGAAATCAAAAGGCAAATCAAACAGCATTCCTTTGAAATAAGGAAAGAGGCTCAGGAAACCCTGAGGAATGCCAAGGAAATGGCAGGCCTCATGAACGTAAGGTTGTAGGAATTACATAAGCCAATGCAGGTTACAGCGCTCATGTCAAGTCTGGTGCAACTTTTGCAGTCTTCCTATCGTTCCAAATGATAAATGAAGCGTAGCATGTGGATGAGAACGGCAATTCTAGCAAGTCTTTTTTTCTTTTTGTTCAACGCCTTCGAGGCGTCAGCTCAAAAGAGCCGCCTCGCCTATCAATATTTCCAGAATGGAGAGTTTGAGAAAGCCGCGCAACTCTACCTCGATGTCTACAAAGAAAGCTATAACATCAGTTATTTTAAATCTTACGTGCGCAGCCTGGATCAAGCAGGCTTAGAGGACAGAGCCATTCAGGAATTACAGAAAGAAATTGAGAAAGTACCACATGAAGTGTCCCTTTATGTCACTTTGGGCAGCTTGCTGGAAGGTGCCGGACAACTGGAGGCGGCAGATGAAGTCTATTTGCAAGCCATCAACCAACTCAAACCCGTATTAAGGGATGTCATTGACATCGGCAATGAATTTGTTCGTGCTCGAAAGTACGACCTGGCCATTAAAACCTACGAGAAAGGCCGCAAAATGATCAAGGAAAAGGGGCAACTGGCTTATTACCTTGGAGATGTCTATCGGCGAAAGAGTGATCACAAAAATATGATCCATTACTTTCTCATCAGCCTTGAAGAACAACCCTATCGCGTGCGAAGCATAGAAAACAGATTGCAACAGAACTTGGAAGACGATCAATTCGAAGACCTTCAGGCGGCGCTGTTTGACCGCATCCAGAAGAAGCCCATGGACGAATATTACGAATTACTTATTTGGAGCTTTATATATACCAAAAAATACGATGCCGCCATGCGTCAGTCGATCGCATTAGATCGCAGGAAAGGAGAGGCAGGAAAACGAGTGATGGGTACGGCAGACATTGCTACTGCAGAAGGTGCCTTTGATACAGCCATCCGCGGTTATGAATATGTCATCAGCCAGGGCGGAAATATGAATCCCTATTATTTTGATGCCACAGAAGGCATTCTCAATGCAAAAAGAGATCGCATTTTAAGCGGTAGTTATACCCAAGACGACCTTCTTTCTCTAAAACAAGAGTACATCAAATCCCTGGAAATTTACGGCCAGAACAAATACAGTGCCGGTATACTGCAAAACCTGGCGCGCCTGGAGGCTTATTATTTGGGTAATATCGATTCTGCTATTTACATTCTCAAGGATGCGGTAAAAGTGCCGGATTTGGATATCAATGCGCTTGCTTCGATTAAATTGGATTTGGGAGATTACTACGTGATGGATGGAGAGCGCTGGGAGGCGACACTACTCTATTCTCAGGTAGACAAAGATTTTGAAGAGGATCCCCTCGGCCATGAAGCGCGATACCGAAATGCCAAACTAGCTTACTATATGGGAGATTTTGAGTGGGCGCAAGTGCAATTTGACGTTTTGAAATCTTCCACCAGCAAACTTATATCCAATGATGCTATAGATATGTCCGTTTTCATCATGGACAACCTGGGCCTGGATACCAATGAAGTAGCCCTGACCCGTTTTGCCAGATCAGATTTGTTCCGCCTTCAAAGGCAACACGATTCTTCCCTTGTTTTGCTGAGACAAATCAAGCTAGACTTCCCGGATCACGAACTCCTGGATGATGTCATTTACCGGGAAGCCACCATTTACAAGTCTCTGAATGCACTTGATAAAGCTGTAGAGCGTTACGAATATCTGATCAAAAACTATCCGGAAGCCATCAAAACGGACAATGCCTTATTTGAACTGGCGGAGTTGTATGAGAAAAAATTGATGGACCCTGAGAAAGCAAAGGAACTCTATGAAAAGCTGTTTATTGACTACGATTCCAGTACCTTTGCCACGGAAGCACGAAAGAGGTACAGACGTTTGCGTGGAGACGAAGTTTAGGCACTATGATCAAGTACAATGTGACGGTAAAAGTCAACGATAAACTGGCTGAAGAATGGCTGGACTGGATGCAGCGCAAACACATTCCGGATGTCATGAATACCGGACTATTTCTATCAGGCAGCCTTAATGAGTTAATCGACCCGGATGATTTACCCGGACGTACTTTTGCTATCCAGTATATTTGTGAGAGTAAAGCGCATCTGCAGGAATACCTCGACAACCACGCTGAGAAACTGCAACAGGAGCACACCGATCGATATCGGGGGCAGTTTGTGGCTTTTAGGACCTTGCTCCATGAGTTGGAGCGGTTTTAAGAATTGAATGCTCCAGTCTCTGGTAAATTTATGGCCTGTCTTATTAATAGTAAGTCTTCATAGCGAGAAACATCAATGGTTGCAATCTATTC
>DATFJT010000096.1:0-6310 GCA_035269065.1 Saprospiraceae bacterium
AAGTCATCATACCAAAGTAAGACCACCAGTATGGCCCAAGTGCCCTATTGTAAAAGGCGAATTGCTCGTAGACATATCCGGAATACCAGGCAATAAACAACTCTGTTAGGTAAGCCACCCCTACAATTGTACCTGTGAGCAAGATCACCTTGTTCATAGATTCAATATGTGATACCGTGATATAATCCTGCAGATTGAGCACCTTTCTGGCAATAACCATTAATGTCTGTACCATCGCAAATCCTGAGAAAATCGCTCCTGCCACAAAGTAAGGAGGGAAGATGGTCGTATGCCATCCCGGAATAACAGACGTGGCGAAGTCAAAACTTACAATCGTGTGTACGGAAAGTACGAGGGGAGTAGCCAAGCCTGCGAGAATCAAAGAAAGGGATTCCCATCTTTGCCAATGCTTTGCTGCACCTGTCCATCCGAATGAAGCAATATTGTATATTTTCTTTCTCAATCCCTTTGCTCTATCTCTCACTGTAGCTAAGTCAGGCACCAGACCTGTGTACCAGAACACAAGGGATACAGTGAAATATGTAGATATCGCGAACACGTCCCATAACAATGGGGAATTGAAATTTACCCAAAGCGGTCCACGTGTGTTGGGGTAAGGAAATATGAAGAATGCCAGCCAAAGACGCCCCATATGTATCAGTGGGAATTGACCTGCGCACATTACGGCAAATATCGTCATGGCCTCCGCTGCACGGTTCACACCCGTTCGCCATTTTTGTCTAAACAGCAAGAGGATGGCCGAGATTAAGGTACCCGCGTGACCGATACCCACCCACCAAACAAAATTGGTGATGTCCCAGCCCCAGCCTATGGTGCGATTCAGGTCCCAAGACCCAATGCCGATCCATACCGTCCAGAGTACACAGAAAACATATAGTGCTAGCAAACTCACTGCTACGATGAAGGCAATCACCCAGGAAAAACTCGGTGCCCTTTCTGTCGGAGCACAGATATCTTCCGTAATCTGATGATAATTTTTCCCACCTGTAATCAGTGGTTCCCGAATGGGAGAAACTGGAGCGTGACTCATATCTTCGCTTTTATCTATTTCTTTAAACTTCTACCTTATTCTTTCTATTGACAATCTTCGCCGAGTAGTTCACTGAACTGGCTGTATTGACTTCCTCCAATACCTTGTAAACCAAAGGACTGTCGCTTTTCTTTGTGACAGTACTTTCCGGGTCATTGTCGTCGCCAAACACGATGGCACCGGTCGGACAAGCTGTTTGACAAGCTGTCTTGATGTCTCCATCCATCAATGGACGGTTATCTCTTTTCGCAGTCAACTTACCTTCCTGGATACGCTGAACACAGAAAGAGCATTTCTCAATCACCCCTCTCGATCGGACAGTTACATCAGGATTCAATACCATTCTAGTCAGGTTATCTGCGTAGAATGGGGTATCTGCATTGTCGTCGAGGTAGTTCTCATTACCGGCAAACAAATCCGCCGTAGTGTAATCCAACCAGTTAAACCTTCTCACCTTGTATGGGCAGTTGTTTGCACAGTAACGCGTACCAATGCAACGGTTGTAAGTCATTTGATTCAGACCCTCTGAACTGTGGTTGGTAGCAGCCACCGGACAAACATTCTCACATGGGGCGTTGTCGCAATGCTGACACATCATCGGCTGATAAACCACATTCGGATTTTCTACATCCCCGAAGTAGTAACGGTCAATTCTGATCCATGTCATCTCATGGTGACGGTGCACCTCTTTCTTGCCCACTACCGGCACATTGTTTTCTGCCATACAGGCAACTGTGCAGGCACCGCAGCCGGTACAAGCATTCATATCCACATACATGGACCAGTGATGGCCCTCTTTATACTTATCCTCGTAAGACGGATAAATTGTATTTTCGTTGAGGTGAGAAGCATTTGAGCGCTGCTCTTTGATTTCTTTGAGAAGATCATCCATGCCATCGAGCGTGCCATATTGCATTACAGAACGATCCATGAGGGCTCCCTGATAACCCAATTCTGCTTCATCAGCATTGAATTCTTCACCTTGCTCATCTTCTGCTGTAACCCCATAGGTATGGTGATACTGCACACAGGCAAATTCATCGTCTTCACCGATTTTATTTCCTATTTCTACCTGGTCAGTCCAGTATTGAATAAATCCATCCTTGTCGTACTTCAATGCACTGGTAAGCTCTTCCCCTACTCCACCGCATCGACCGGCAATTTTTCTACCGTAACCTATACCTACTGCCAGGGTATTGTCCATTTGACCGAATTGAGGGACGACCGTCAAAGGTCGATTCACTCCATTGATAGTGGCATCCACAATATCTGAAGACCCCTTGCCATCACTTTTCAGATCTCTGAAAGTGGAGAATTTATTCTCACCATCGAAATAAACAGGAACTGATAGATAATTGCCCCAAACGGTTCTCATTATCGGGTCAGGCATCTCCTGCAACCATGGATTGTCCGCATGTTCACCTGATCCGAGATTGATGGTTTCATATAAGCTTATTTCCAGTTCACTATTGGAGGGCTGCTTGACCGTTATATTATTGAATACGGCTTCGTTGATGCTGTTGGATTCAGCTAAACTTTCATCCACATAATATCCGTCGTGTAGCGCTTTAGTCCAGGCTTTCTCGGAGTCAGGTTGTTTAATGATTTCGTTTTGCCAATGATTTTTAACGTATTCATAGCAACTCTCCTCATTTTCAGAAGCAATCTCAGACCATTTTAAAAGACTTAATTCTGCTTGCCGCGTATCAAAAAGAGGAGCAATAGTAGGCTGAATAAGGCTATAATGGCCTCTTTTGGCCTGGGCATCCCCCCATGATTCTAGAAAATGATGTACTGGTGCTACATAATCACAAAGTTCATAGCTTTCGTTCGGGCTGTATCCCAGCGCAAGCTTCATTGAAGTCTTTTCGAGCGCCTTTTCAAGATCTTTGCCATTGGGCAATTCAAAAACAGGATTGCAATCCCAGAAAATAACGGCATCGGCAGTTCCCGACTTCAGGTCTTCGATCATTCTGCGCACCTGGCGCTCATCACCCATTCTTTGAAGTGAGTGGTTGGTCATATCCAGGGTCTTACCGTAATTTTCTAGTAAGTGGTTCATTTTGTTAACCATCAATTGAATGGACAAGTCGTTAGCCCCACTCACAATCAAAGAAGTCCCTTTATGAGAGAGTAGCTCTCCGGCGATAGATTTGATTGACGCCAGTGCTTTTTCATTGACAGAGGGTGTATTTACTGAGGAAGCACCTGTTCTTCTGGCAATTTCATTGTGAAGAAGTGCTACTGCCGCCGCCATTTCTGAGGGCCTCACGAGAACGCGTTCATCCGCATTAGATCCCGTATAACTCATTCTGCTTTCAAACTGAATATGACGACTCATTTTCGGGTTGGCAGGGTCTTCAATTTTCCTGTTTTTGCTGTAATCCGAAGCAAACTCCACAGGTGAAACCCAAGTTCCCAAAAAGTCTGCATCAAAGCTCACGACTAAATCAGCCTTATCGAAATGATAGTCAGGAATTGCTTTTACACCAAAAGCTTTCTCATTCGCTTCTAACTGAGCTGCTGATGATACACCGTCGTAAGTTACATGCTCTACAGAAGCATATTTGTTTTTAAAATCACTTACCGCCTTCGCAGCCAAAGGACTATTATTTGTTCGTGTGATGATTCTGATACCCTTGGCTTTGCTCAATTTATCTTGAACCGTTTTATCCAAATCGCTCCATGACATATCTTTCCATCGCTTATCTCCTTTCTCAAGCGGATTTTTGTAGCGCCTTGTGTCATACAAACTCAATAAAGAGGCCTGAACCCTGGCATTGGTACCACCGCCATACGCTTTAGCTGAGGCATTGCCCTCAATTTTTATAGGTCTACCTTCTCTTGTTTTTACTAGAATAGGCAAAGCATGACCACCATCGGGTGCGGTAGAAGCATAATAACTGGCGACACCGGGGACGATATCATCAGGTTTCACGACATAAGGAATGGCTCTTTTCACAGGTATCTCACAAGAGGCTGCAACAGTTGCCGCCCCAAGACTAAAGCCGAGGTACTTCAAAAAGTCTCTCCTGTTCGATTGGTGCTTATTGGCTATTTCTTCGTCCTTAAGCGCATTGGCCACAGGAACATCCTGGAATTCTTTTTGCAGGGCGTCCTGGATGAATTCCTCATCCTTGTTGGCATCCTGTACTCCTGTCCAAAATTCCGAATTCTTACTCATATATCGCGAATTGATTGATTCAAATTAATAGTGACATTTCTGACATTCCAAACCTCCAATATCTTCCACGGTATAGACCTTGTCTGTTTGGTTTGCCTCAAGCGCTTTGATGTAATCACTGTAATGGGCTTTGTAATAGTCATTTTCTACCATGTTAGCCGAAATTTCTGTTTGCCTGTGACAATTGATACACCAGCCCATGGAAAGCGTCGAATATTGTCTGACGACTTCCATCTCTTCCATTTTGCCGTGGCAGGTCTGACATTCTACCTGTCCGACGGATACGTGCTGGGCGTGATTGAAATAAACATGATCAGGAAGATTGTGTATGCGCACCCACTCAATGGGCCCCTGAATATCAGGCTTCGATTCATTGGTCAAGGAGGACTTGATTTGTTTCCATTGCTTTGCCACTTCAGCTTTCCCTTCTGCATCTATGGCTACAAGCTCCTGATCCTTTACGTAATTTTCAGCGATCCAATCCTTGTACATGGCCTCTATCTCAGACTCATCCCATTCATCGTAATTCTCAATATACTTGTCATTGCCTGGATCGTATCCAATGGAGGCAAAAACTTTGGTCAATTCTGCCGTTCCGTATTTTGATCCTTTTTTAATGGCGCGGTGACAATTCATACAAGTATTGGTAGCAGGTATTACGGAGTGTTTTGACCTGCGCGCTCCATCATGACAATATTGACAATCAATTTGGTGAAGGCCAGCGTGTGTAGCGTGAGAAAATTTCACCGGCTGCTCGGGGGCATAATCCTGCTGTCGGCCTAAATCAATAGCATTATTAACAGTTGTATATCCACCCAGAACCACAGCCGCAAAGAGTACAAAAGCAACAACACCTTTACTGGTGAGAATTTGCAGCAGGGAGCGCTCCTGAATTTCTTTTCCTTCCTTAAGGCGCGCTATTTTATTGAGATTGACAACGACTCGTGTCAAAATAAGGGCGAAGAGAGCCAATACAGCAAACAACATCCAGTAAAACCAATTGTAATTCTGTTGTTGAGCTCCAGCAGCGACATCCTGCTCAGCCTGGGCACCGGCAGCTTTGGGAGGGTAAGTACCCTGATAAACGCCATCAATGTAGGCGAGAAGATTTACCATATCCTCGTCTGTGAGGTTGGGGAAAGCGTTCATAATAGTCGGCTTCCACTCATTCCAAAGCTCCACAGCTCGTGGATGTCCGTCAGCGATCATGGCCTGCGAATTGCGAATCCATGTGTACAAATCTTCTTGGGGATACTCCGCCCATCGCTCCTGAACACCTCCTAAGGCAGGACCCGTGAGGTCATCCTTCATGTTCTTATTATGGCAACTGGCACATTGAGTTTTAAAAAGAGATTTGCCCGCGTCGAGATCCTGGGCATTCATGGTGAAAACTGTAAAAAGCGCGGCAATCAAAATGAGTGCTGGCTTCAAAATTAATCTATGCATCTGTGCGACTATTAGTAATTAATACCCTTGCTTCGAATACACAAAAATAGAAGGAACGTTTCTTAATGCCAACTAAAACAATTCTGTACAATCTATTTAGAAATGATCTAAATAGATTTTTTAAACAGCAACAGGAGCCTTGATGTGTGGATGAGAACGGTAACCCACTAACTCGAAGTCCTCATAATTAAAGTCGTCTATCGAATGAACCTTGCGCTTGATCTTGATTTCCGGCAAAGTATATGGCTGCCTTGACAACTGCTCTTTAGCTTGTTCTACGTGGTTCTTATATAAGTGTACATCTCCAAATGTGTGTATAAATTCTCCGGGTTCAAGACCGCAAACCTGGGCCATCATATGCGTCAATAAGGCATAAGAGGCAATATTAAAAGGCACTCCAAGGAAAACATCTGCAGAACGCTGATACAACTGACAACTCAAGCGCCCATCAGCTACGTAAAACTGAAATAGGCAATGACACGGGCTGAGATTCATATCTGGTAAATCTGCTACATTCCAGGCGTTAACCACTAATCTTCGTGAATCCGGCTTATTTTTTATTAAATCGATGACTTGTTTGATCTGATCATAGGTTTTTCCATCAGCACCTTCCCAACTTCTCCACTGTT
>DATFJT010000097.1:0-15041 GCA_035269065.1 Saprospiraceae bacterium
TTCTACAGTATTGATGCTGCGTGTCAATTTTTGGACGATGGTGCTTTCTGACAAAAGAACACTGGCCACGACTCTAAGCACTGTGTAAGTGGGTATGGCGAGAATCATACCTGGAATTCCACCTAGTTTGGCCCCAATCAATACGACAAAGAAAATTTCCAGCGGATGTGCCTTTACACTACTTGAAAAAATAAAAGGCTGTAACAAGAAATTATCAATGACTTGCATGATCAGAAAGACAAGTGCCACTTTCCATAATAGGGGCGCCAGGAAAGTTTCAAATGGCATATCGATGTTGGAGGTAATGGTCATAAACAATCCAAAAATACCTCCTATGATAGGGCCGAGATAGGGAATTAGGTTAACCAGGGCTGTGAAAAAGGCAATTAACAGGGCATTTTGAATTCCCAGGATGCTCAAGCCAATAAAAACGATGATGGTGATCACTGTTACTTGTGCGACCAGCCCTCCAAAATACCTCGTCAGCAGATAGGTGGTTTGTTTGAGGATTTTAGTCACGTACTTCTCTCGATTTGATGGAACGAGGGTTTGCAATGCCTTTAAAAAGAGTCCGTCGTCTTTGAGAAAGAAAAAACTGATAAACAGAACGGAGAAAAACCCGATGAGTAAACTGCCTGCCAGACCGACCATAGAAGAGAAGTAATCCGCGAGCAGGGCGGGCTCGAACCGTTGGCTAAATTGCTGATTGATCTGGGTCAGCAAATCATTAGGGCTGGATATAAAGTTTTTTTGCGCCATCCAATCTCCGAGTATGAGAAGGGGCTTTTCAATAGTTTTTACCCAGTCGTTAATTTTAACGTTGCTCAATTGGTTGGCCTGCTCAATGATCAGCGGCACGAAAAAGCTCAATACCAGGTAGAAAAGCGTGGCAAAACTCATGAGGGTTAGCAGGGTAGCCATTGTATTGCCTAAACGCCAGCGGCGCATTCCCAGATTCAGAAGAAAAGCTTTGACAGGAGTTCCCAATAAACTAATGATCCAGGCAATAACGGCATAAGCAACCAGGTCAGAGAAGAAATACACAATCAGCCCTATGAGCAGCAGAGGAATGGCGATGGAAATTCCGCGTTGTATGTTGTTCATTGTTCGAGCTTATCTTCAGAAACGAAATCAATATTTCTTTTGAGACCTACATATTTGGTCCGCTTGACAGCACTGCCCTTAAACAGGCGGTTGAATTTTTCTACTGAAAGATCTTTCCAATCCGACGGGCTCATTTGTTTCAATTCCTCAGACGGCAGGAAATCTGTCTCAGAATGAGGCTTTGAAAATTTATTCCATGGACAAACTTCCTGGCAGATATCACAGCCAAATATCCAGTTTTCCATTTGATTGCGGAATTTTTCAGGTAATTGTTCTTCTTTCAATTCAATGGTCAAATAAGAAATGCATTTGGAGGCATCAAGTCGATAACCTTCCATGTCAATCGCATCCGTCGGGCAGGCATCGATGCACTTGCGACAAGTTCCGCAATGGTCCCTAATCGGTTCGTCAGGGGGAAAGTCGATATTAAGCAGCATTACCGCCAGGAAAAAATAGGATCCTCTTTTGGGATGAATGGTGAGGGTGTTTTTGCCTGTCCACCCCAGTCCGCTTTTCCGCGCCCAGTCCCGCTCTAAAACAGGGCCGGAATCCACAAAAAACCGGCCCTCTGCCTCCGGATGAACCGCCTGAATTTTATGATAGATGTTTTTGAGCTTTTTTTTGATCACTTTATGATAGTCGCGTCCGTAAGCATAACGGGCAATTTTCAATCCATTTTTAGAGAGTTCTTCTTCCGGGGGGTAATAATTATGCGCAAAAACAAGGACTGTTTTGCATCCAGGAACTAATTTGGAAGGATCTGTTCTCTTATCAAAATAATTCTCCAGGTAATTCATTTCGCCATGCCGGCCTTCACTCAGCCATTCCTCCAAATGTATGGCTTCTTGCTCCATATGTTCACTATGGGCGAATCGCACATCCTGAAATCCCACTGCATCGGACCATTCCAGGATGTGTTCTTTTAGCGCAGCGGCATTCATGAGGACTTCCTTTCCTGAAATATTGAAAGTGATTTTTCTCCAAGTTGCAGAAACTTCATGCTGGAGGTGCCTCCTGTATGCTTCAAAATTAAGCGACCCCTGTGATCAACGAAAATTAGGCTTGGGTATCCTTTGACCTCAAACAAAAACGCGAGTTTATTTCCAATATCTTCTTCTCCATTTGCTTTTAAATTGATGAAATTATCGTTAAAGTACCTGGAGATGGCCCTATCGGAGTAGACTTCCTCTTCCATTACTTTACAGGGCAGGCACCAATCTGTATAAATATCAATAAAAATGGGCTTGTCTTCTTTTTTAGCCAGCTCAATCGCCTCCGTCAGCGTGGTGTTTTCCAGGAAATGAATCTTGGCGAAGTCAGGTTTTTCCCCTGAATGGTGTGTGCTTTTAGTAGAAGCACAAGACAAAACGAAAAGGAGGAGTACCAGGAATCGAAAGCTTTGAGAAAACAGCAACATATGCAGCCATTGATTTTGAATGTGTAGTCAAATATACGATCAAATGCCTTCTGATGTTATTTATGGAAGCTTGTAACAAAAAAACGAGAAAGGATGAGCCTTTCTCGTTCGATTCAAGTGTTTTCTGTAGGGGAATCAATCCAATGTAAAGGTATGGATTACCTGGTCGGGGTCTCCTCTATTGATTTGGCCCTGGTAACTAGTGGATTTGTCGCCTGCGAGAACTCTGACCTGGTAACTTTTGTTTTCTCCCCCATAGTGATCTACACGTAATTCATAGCTACCACGTGGCATACCACTTAAGGTGGGGGCACAAATATTTTCCTGTGCCGGGCCGGGGGCGTCTATCCAATCTCTATCCAGGATTAAACCACCGACGCCGGGATTTTTGTTTTCCCATGATACCTCAAGACCATCAGGTCCTTTAAGTCTCAGGTCTAAATCAGTATCCCCGGATGTGCCGTTGTGCCAGGTTAATGTAGCCTGAAACTCTCCTGTACAGACAGGCTCTGTTGCAATGGGGTGATATTGCAGACAGTTAAAGTCTACCCAGTTACCTCCCTCCGGTAAAACAGGAGGATCATCGTAACCATTGCATTCAAATTGATCACAAATAACACTTCCGGTAATGGTAAAATTAATAGGCATAGAATATATTTTACATTCCGGCAGATCCAGTTGATCATCTTTATGACTGACAATAACGTTGGCTTCGTAATTTCCCTGCGGAAGTCCATGCACTTGTATTCCTATGTCATGGTTGGGTTTCCAGCCTGTTACCCTCGGCGGCGTCTGAAATTCCCAGTACCTTCTTCCTCCGTTAGCATCGGGGTCATATTCTGCCCAAATGGCGTAATCAGATGGATAGGTGGGAATGAAATCTGTGATGACCAATTTGACATAGTTGTCTCTTGATACCCAGTTGTCGATGAGATCTCCACGATCCTGTCCAATGGGATACCAACCATCGTTCTGATAACCTCTATACAATCGAAATCCGCCAGGTGAAGCAGCAAACCTGGAACGTGTCAGTCCTTGGATATCTGCCAGGAAATAATAGCCCAGTTCGTACACAGAGGTTCCGACTATTCTTGATTCCTCGTCATAATATGTAATGGGGAATACCCCGTAGTCCCGTGTGTCAGGAAGGTATCCTACAAGGGCCACCTGGTCTAAATTAAGGTCTTCCGGCAATTCGAATTGAACCCAAAGTGGGTCACTAAATATAAAGCCTTCAGGTCCGAAATGACTGACAGCGCACACGGAAGTCATCCCATCTGGAAGTGGTTCCGGTAATTCACAGTCATTTTCAATAGAAAAGCCCACATTGGAGGTGCTCCCATCAGACAAGTCAGGAATTGAATTGGGGGGTATGATTAAACTTGAACCTTCCAATTGGATAACTTCTCCTTCCGTATCTGACGAAATGGTCCTAGTAATCGACACATTTTCTTCTTCTGGTTCTACATCATCGTCATCATTGCATGCCGTAATGAAGAATAATGACAGGAGCATGAAAGAAAACAACCAAACGGGTAGAGATGCCAGAGGTTTTTTTAATGTTAAAATTTTCATGATAGAGGTTTTAAATGATTAGTTATTTCATTGGCAATTTATGCCAATACAATCGTTGGGCATCTGATGGGGGTCATCGATATATATGATAGATGTCAGCCTCGAGGGTGCTCTAGGTCACATAAGAAAGCTGGTAAATGCGTTTAATACGCCGAGCCATGTTTTGACAGGTAAAGTTTTTGAGACTTTCCCTGGCGTTGTAGGTCAATTTGTCTCTCAAGCTTTGCTGATTCAGCAAATCTAAAACATAAGAGGCTATTTCTTCACTTGCGCCAATCTCCGCCAGGAGACCTGTTTGCCCGTGTTGGATTAATTCCGGAATGCCACCTGTGTTTGTGGCAACTACCGGAATGTCACAACAAAAGGCGTCCAATATGCTGGTGCCAAGGCCTTCTTTTTTGCTGGTAAACATCAGTACATCTACATCGGACATTAATTCTGAGAGATCTGTTCGATGCCCCATAAAGTGAACTTGAGACTTGATTTTTAATTCTTGAGCGAAGCTGTTCAATTTGATTAAGTACTCTTCTCCGGCACCAAAGGCAGTAAAATGGCACTCTGGCCTTTTTTTGAGTATGATAGAAGCGGCCTTTAGCCATGTCGGGTAGTCTTTCTCTGGCGTCAATGCCGCTATATTGGCTACTATGGGTGTATTTGTTGATAGCCCAAGCTCTTTTCTCAGTTTACCAGTAGACTTATTTTTAAATCTTTGAGGGTCTACACAGCTGTGAATTGTGGTGAGTTTTTTCTGATCGTGAATAAGGTCTGACAGCCCAAGTTTTATTTTTTCAGAAATACAGATGATTTTGGCAATTGCCTGGTGGTTGTATTTCCAAAGTTTAAGCGGGCTTTTTTTTGGTTTGAAGTCCACTCTTCGATGGAGAATAATGGGTTGTTTCATTCCAAAAAGGCTGCTTGCAATCACTGCTATTGAATGTGCATGACTGTCGTGGGCATGTACGAGATCTACTTTTAAATGCCTCGCCAGCATGGCAAGTTTTCTCGCGGTCATTGGGTTTAGGCTGAAGCTTTTTTTGAAAGTAAATACGGGAAGGGCTTCTTCTTCAAATCGCCGGCTTAGTGCTCCGCTTTCTGAAGCAAAAAGAAATTGCTTGACATCCAACTGATCAAGCTCCTTGTAGAGGTAATACAATTGCTGCTCACCTCCTCTCCAACTGAGTGGTGAAGACAGGTGCAACACAGCTGGCGGGGCGTTCTTTTTGGACGGCGGCACTACTTGGTATTGAACTTTGCCAGGGATTCAGGGTCTTTGATCGCACCGATCGCTACGAAATGAGGATTCAGCAGGTCTTGTTTGTTGTATTTCAGTGGAGTCAGGTCATTATATTGCAATACCTGCCCGCCTGCTTCGCGGAGAATGGCATCTGCCGCGCCGGTATCCCATTCCATAGTAGGGGCAATTCTGGGGTAAATATGTGCTTCGCCCCGTGCGAGCAGCATGAATTTGAGGGAGCTGCCACTAGAAACAATCTGAGGACCTCGAAATTGGTCTATGAAGGTCTTTGTTACTGTATTCATATGAGAGCGGCTGGCTACAAAGGACAAGCCTTCGTCTGTGGACTGGAAAGAAGCTGCTCTAATGGTATGACATTTACCTCCTTTTCTCATGTTGGCGCCCTCCCCCTTCTTGGCGTAGTACAATTCTTCGAGTGCCGGAGCATACAAGACACCGAGTATGGGAACCCCATTTTCAATCAATGCGATGTTGACTGTGAATTCTCCGTTTTTTTTGATGAATTCTTTGGTTCCATCTAAAGGATCTACAAGCCATGCAGTCGACCATTTTTCCCTCATGGCATAAGGTTTTTGCCTGTTTTCCTCACTAATGATGGGGATATTCGGGTAAGCGTTTCTCAAGCCAGTACAAATATGCGTATTGGCTCTGAGATCTGCTTCTGTTAGTGGCGTATCGTCTGCCTTACGGTCAATTTCAAAATTTTCATCCATGGAGTTATAAATGCCCATGATGATTTCCCCGGCTTCTATTGCGAGTCCGTTGAGATGATCAATGTTGATGTCTTTCATTCTAATACTTTTTCTAATCTGGCTACCTGTAGCATGGAAATTCCATGTGCCTCCACTGTAGGTATTTCCTGTTCCTCGTGCACGGTTTCCCCTGAGATTAAAGCGGGCTTTTCAGGAATGACGGTGATTGTAAACAGCATTTCTTTGTCACTAATGAGGCGGTTTTCAGTCATAAAGTACCTCCCCAAAACTTTATAAAATCCAGTAAATATTTGGCCATTTAAATAGTGCGGTATTTTAATGGAGTTGCCCTCGTCGACCAGATAGCTGCCGGGCGCATTACCAGCTACTACAACATAAGGCTTCGTTACTTTTTGCTGAGACCCATTGAAGATTGTTTTCCAGGAGATGTTTTTATGGGTCTTATTGTGCGCAATACTAAGAGTCATAGGAACTTTTTGCAGGGTATCTCCTTCTTTGAGAATGAGCAGTTCTCCCGACCATTTACCAAAAAAAGGATCTAAGTCCATCAAATCTGCTTTTACCAGGCTGTCCTGTGCTTTTGTATTTGCATGGGACAAACAAAAAATAAAGGCTAAAATAAAGTATTTGATACAGGCCATTCCACAAAAATTGGTGTTTGTGCGAAAGTACACAATTCTGCACGCTTTCAGAGAGATTCAGATAATGCAAACCAAACAAAATTGTCTCACTCTAGCCAGCTTTAATTTCCTGAATATTTTTTATTGAAAAACTCAAAACATATTCTATATTTAGAGTACTCCTTTCCTCATTAAACATTATCCGCTATGAACGAGTCTTACAATAACATTAAGAATCTTGTTTTCACCGGTCACTCGGGAAGTGGCAAAACCTCTCTGGTAGAAACCATGCTTTTTGAGTCTGGAATCATTCCGAAAAGGGGACAAGTCAAGGAAAAAAATACGGTTTCGGATTTTACCAATATTGAAAAGGAAAAGGAGCATTCCATATTCAGCTCATCTCAGCATTTGATTTGGAAGGATTCCAAGATAAATTTGATAGACACACCTGGCTTAGATGACTTTGTTGGGGAATTGCTTTCTGCTATCAAGGTTGCTGATACGGCAATAGTCACTGTTGCAGCAGATCAAGGGGTCGAAGTGGGTACTGATTTGGCCTGGGAATACCTGGATAAGAAGAAAATTCCAAGCTTTTTCGTTATGACGAAAATGGATCATCCAAAGGCCAATTACGAAGAGAGCCTAAGGTCCATACAAGAGCATTTTGGAAGTAAGGTATTGCCTTTTCAGTTTCCCATTGAAGAGGGGGCCGGATTTAACCGCATTGTGGATGCACTTAGAATGGTAATGTATGTTTTTCCCAAGGGTGGCGGAAAACCTGAAAAACAAGACATTCCCGAAGAGTACCTGAGAAGAGCTCAGGAAATGCACAACGCAATTGTGGAGTCAGCAGCAGAACACGACGACGGGTTACTAGAGAAATTTTTTGATGCCGGAACCTTGAACGAGGAAGAATTGGTGCGTGGATTATCCATTGCCCTCAAGGAGCACAAATTGTATCCTGTTTTTATTTGTTCTGCTGAATTGAATATGGGTACTGGTCGAATTATGGGTTTCATTCACGATATTGCACCTCTTCCTGACGAATATCAGGAGCGGTCTGCATCGGACCCGACACGTGTCTTTATTTATAAAACCATCACTGAGCCTCAGGTAGGGCGTGTCTATCATTTTAAGGTTATGTCAGGAGAACTGAAAGCAGGACAGGATCTCAGTAATTTGAGGGATCGCTCATCGGAGAGAATCAACCAAATCTTTGTTGTAAATGGTAGGCAAAGAGATGCCTTGTCCAAGTTGGGGGCGGGTGAAATCGGTGCCTGTATCAAACTGAAAAACACGCAAATCAATGATACCCTGGCATCTGGGGAGGCAGAGGCGATTGATCCGATCGACTTTCCAGTTGCGCGTGTGCGCAATGCCATTAAAGTGAGCAATAAGACGGACTATGATAAAGTTTTTGCAGCCTTGCATACAATGGCCATTGAAGACCCGACTATTGTGATAGAACCTTCCCAGGAGCTGAATCAGACGATTGTTCATGGGCAAGGCAGAATGCATCTCGACTTGATCAAGTACCGCATTGAGAAGGTGAGCAATCTTCATTTTGACTGGATAAGACCCAAGATTCCGTTTAGAGAGACCATCACCATTCCTTCGGAGAGCAACTATAGACACAAAAAGCAGTCCGGGGGTTCTGGGCAGTTTGGAGAGATTTCTATGAAGATAGAGCCTTACCAGAAAGATCAGAGTCTTTCTCATAATCAACAAGTTAGGTATTCTGAGTTGATCGAATTGCCCTGGGGTGGTCATCTATTCTTCAACTGGTGCATCATAGGAGGGGCAATTGACAGCAGATACCAAAGCGCAATCAAGAAGGGGCTGATAGAACAGTTGAGTTCAGGTCCTGTTTTGGGATATCCCACCACAGACGTGACGGTCAGTATACTTGATGGTAAAATGCATTCTGTGGACTCGAATGATGCGGCATTTATGGCTGCGGCAAAAGGGGCTTTGAAAAAGGCTCTTGAAGCCAATCACAATACTGTGCTTGAGCCCTATTACGATTTGAACGTCAAGGCAGACAGTGATATCATTGGGGATGTCATGAGTGATTTGCAAAGCCGACGTGCGATTATTCAAGGGATGGATAGTATGGGCAAAAGACAAGTTATTCGGGCAGAGGTCCCTTATCTTGAAATGGGAGACTACTCGAGTAATTTGCGTTCCATGTCACATGGCAAAGCTAAATTTGAAAGACGTTTTTCTGACTATAAGCCAGCAGAGGGCAATAACCTCGTGAAAATTAAGAATTTCATTGATCAATACGAAGAGGAATAGAAGTAGCCCTTAAATGACCTAAGCAATGTCACTGTAAACATTGTATACACTTTCGGGGAGAAGATCGCTGTATAGTCCTGGCTCGAATAAATCCTCCGACATGGCTGTAAGGAAGGCCGATTGTGCTTCGTTATTTTTCCCAACGGCACAAAGTGCGACGATGTGGGCGGTAATGATTTCTTTTTCCTGATGATAAAAACGCGCTTCTTCTACCAAATGAAAGGCACGTTCAAAATTACCTGCACTTAGGAGATATGAAAAATATTTGATCCAGCACTGGGCATTTTCAGGAGCCATTTCAATAGCTTGATTAAATGCGCTTTCTGCATCAGCTATACGTAGCATATCTGCAAGAATATTGGCTTTCAGTAACATGTATTCCTCAAAAGAATCATCTAAAGAAATAGCCTTTGTCACTGAACTCAAGGCTTCTTTCATGCGGCCTTCGTAGAAGGCATTTATGGCCATGCCGAAGCAGGCTTTCGAATTGTTGGGCTCGAGGGCAATGGCTTTGGTGTACATATCACGAGCCATGGTGTAATTCTCAAGGTTTGTATGACAGTAACCACATTTGGAAAGAATTTCGGCGTCAGGAATGGTAAACTCCATGAGCTCGCGGTAAGATTGAAGGGCCAGGTCATATTTGTCCGCTTTCATACAAATCTCGGCACAATCCCTGTAAGCAAATTCAAACTTCGGTTCAGCCAAGTATGCATATTCGAAAGCATCGATGCTCTTGTCGTATTCCTCTAAACAGGCATAAGCATGACCGAGATTGTACCACAATTGAGCATTATATGGATCTCTGTCAATTAACTCGTGATAGAGTTTGCAGCTCTCCCGGTATCTTTCTGTCATTTCCGTACACCACCATATTTTCAACAGACCATTGGCGTGCCTGGGGTTGTAACGAAGGACATTGCTCAAACTATCAAAGCAGCCATTAAACATCTGGAAGTGTTCGTATACCAGAGCCTCACTGAAATAGACTTCATCTTTTTCGTCAGCCTTTGCATTTTCTTTTGCCAAAGCGGTCGCGTGCAGGGCTTCATCCAGATTGTTCAAAAGCATATGGCATTCAGCTTCCAGCAGTAAGAGGTCGGTATATAAGAACCCGAGCGCCCTTCCCTGTATGACTATGTCTAAGGCAGCCTCTGGATGCAATAGCTCAAGCAGAATTGAGGCCTTAATGATGAAAAAATCTACAGAAAAAGGATGGTATTCAAGTGCGTAATTCGCGGCGGTTAGAGCCTCCTCTAATTGGTCCTCATTCTCATAATGCTCTATGATTTCCAGGAACTCTTTCTCTCCTAAATAGCACGTTGTGCCGTTAACGAAATGACTTTCGTAAACCCGCACGGTGGTGCGCAATTGCTTATAATACTTTCCAGAGTTGTCTGAACTCATATTTCCCTTTCTGCTATGCTGCTTGCGATTAGTGTGTCTGATGTCAAATATACAGAATCAATAGACAGTTGAAAGATAATCTCCCGGTCAATTTTTCCACATTTCTTTGTCGCGAGGAACAAATGATGATTAAATAGAATGCGTAAGATTGAGACAAATAGATGGTAATAAATGGGTGCTGGGGTATTATGTTTTCCACACATTAGTTTTACACATTACAAGCTATGTGGACATTAATATTTAGTGGCTTCAATTAGAGTGCTTAGTATATGGATAAGTAAATGTTTTGTTCTCTTATGTAACAATGATTTCGGTTCGAGCCGAGATTTTCAGTTTTTCTTAGGAGAATTTCTTTGATTCTTCCAAGAAACCAGGAAAACAGCCGTAAAAATCAGGATAGCGGAGTAGATATGAACGGGTAGAATTTGGTTTTGACCAAACCACCAACCCGAGGATGTGGCAATGACCGGTTGCAGGTAAATGTAGATGCTTACGACGGAAGGGTTGACTTTTTGTAACGCGAAAGCATTCAGCAAATAAGCAAAACCAGTCGTGAAAACCAGAACAAAGGCAAAGGACAACCATATTTCAACTCCAAAAGAAGTCCAATCTACGGCTAAGAAGTCAGCAGCGCCGACGGGCAGAACAACGATAAAACCTGAAGCGAACACCACAGTTACTACCTGGATAGAGGAATATTTTCTCAAAAGAGGCTTGGAAATAATCAGGTAAAGAGCGAAGGCACTAGCATTGATCAATACATATAAGTCACCGAAATTGATCTCCTGAAAAGCTTCAATTCGCAACCCCTTGGTAATCAGTAGTACCGCACCAATAGCGCCCAGGATCAAGCCGATCATTTTTCGCCAGGCAAAACGCTCTGCCCCGAGGATGACACTCATAAATATGACCAGAACTGGTGTATTGGTCATGATTAAAGAAGCATTGACGGGAGTGGTTAATTCCAGGCCCTTGAAAAACATCAATTGGTTGATGGCTACCCCAAAAACACCACTTAAGAAAAAACGCAAGTAATCTGAAGGATCTATCTTTTTGAACGATCTTCTGAGTGCTGTAGCAATGCCGAAAAACAGCAAGCCGTAAAAAACTCTGCTCAGTATAAAAGCAGAATAACTGAGATAGCCGCCATTCATAACCATTTTGGCCAGGGCGTAATTCAGGCCATAAATCATACCTACCGTAAACAAAGCCAAATGTGGCGCCAATCTTGGATTCATATGTCAAAACAAAATCGGAAAGTAAAACTTTTTGCATCAATAAGACCTTTTATAGATATTCTTGGGCTAATTTTAAGCTTAGCTGAGCAAAAAACATGTTGAATCGTATTTCTTCCTGGATTTTGAAGGTTTTAGGGTGGCGGGTCACCGGAAAACCCCCTCGTGATTTAAAGAAATATATCATCATTGTTATTCCTCACACCTCCAACTGGGATTTCCCCCTGGGTTTATTGGTGCGCAGCAAGACAGGTATTCAGGTTAATTTTATTGGAAAGAAGAGCTTGTTCAAACCGCCATGGGGATTTCTATTTCGGCGTCTTGGTGGTTATCCTGTTGACAGGACTAAAAGAGCAAGTTTTGTGGATAATGCCGTAGAGCTTTTCAAAGAGAATGAACGTTTTGCCCTTACGATTGCTCCCGAAGGTACACGAAGCAGGACAGATCATTTAAAATCTGGGTTTTACTACATTGCTTTGGGAGCTAAGGTGCCCATCATCATGGTTAAATTTGATTATGAGCACAAGGTCGTTGACTTTGCAGACCCATTTGAGCCAACAGGAGAAAAAGAAGATGATTTTGAATTTATTGAGGCTCATTTTAAAGGTGTTCGCGGCAAGCATCCTGAATATAGTTATGGCATAGATTAAATTATTCATTATAATTCACAACCATGAAAAAAATCATTTACACAGCATCATTGTTTCTCATCGGCTTTGCGCTCATGAATAATTCCGGGGGGCGTGCAAGTTCTGCGAATCAGGGAAATACCGGAGCTCCTGGAGACAACTCCAGAACTTGTGCAAATTGTCACGGAGGACCCATACCGGTTGAATTGAGTATTGAGGTATTTGATGAAAATGATCAGCAAGTCAATACCTACAGGCCGGGTGAGACCTACAGGGTAGTCGTCAGTCTGGATTCAGATTCTCCCGCAGCAAATGCCTATGGATTCCAGATGACGAGTATTATTGATGAGAATCTGGACGATGTGGAAACCTGGGCTAATCCAAGCGCCAATGCCAGACTAGCCAACGCCAGAGACCGACAGTATGTTGAGCACAATGGTCCAAGCCAGGAACCCACTTTCGAAGTAGAGTGGACAGCACCATCTGAAGATGAGGGCAGCATCACTTTCTATGCTGCAGGGAACGCCGTGAACTTGAATGGAAGCACCGGTGGAGATGGATCAGCAGCAGATCAAGTTTCATTGACCGCGGATGTTTCATCTTTCTCGGAGGAGGTTTTGGATTTATCCCTACTTCGTATTTCAGCTAACCCGGTTATGGAAGGGGTAAGGTATCGCGTACCTCTGGGCGATTATATGATTTATGTTTATGACAGTTCCGGAAGTCTGGTTTACAATACTGTGCAGACAGGAAATAGTCTAGAGTGGCATCTGGCGGATATGGCTTTAGGTGTCAATTACATTCGTGTCATTTCTGACCATGGCGTGTACACAGATAAATTAATTGTGAAATAGAATACCGCATGATGTGGGATCATTCCAAAACAAAGGAACTTATGGACGCGAGCCATAAGTTCCTTTCCTTTGACAGTATTGATAGTACGGAAAAAGCAACACAGCTCAGGGAAGTGCTCCGCTTTCATGAATGGAGATATTATGTCCAGAACGATCCACTGATTTCTGACAGGGATTACGATCGATTATTCGATTTACTTCAATCGTATGAAAATGCTCATCCTGATGATGTGCCTCCCGATTCTCCAACACAGCGGGTGTCCAGTGATCTGACTGAAGATTTTCCCAAAGTGCAGCATATGGGTCAATTATTGTCATTAGACAATTCTTATAATGCAGAAGATCTCAATGATTTTGACCGGCAGGTGAAAAAGCTGGCAGAGCTACCCAAAGACCAATTTGTAGATTATCATGTGGAGCCAAAATTGGATGGTATCAGTTTGGCAGTTGTATATGAAAATGATCAATTTGTTCGAGGTGCTACACGTGGCAACGGTCGTACCGGAGATGATATCACCAACAATGTCCGTACAATCAATTCGCTTCCACTACAGGTCCCTTTCAGCCAGTTTGGAATAGAAAGAATAGAATTGCGTGGGGAAGCATTCATGTACATTGATGATTTCAACAGAACCAATCAAAAACGAGAAGAGGAGGATTTGAGCGTATACGCCAATCCGAGAAATCTGGCGGCAGGTAGTTTGAGAATGAAGGATCCCCGGATTACGGCTGAGCGAAACATTGCCCTGATCATTTATGAAGTGAACAAGGTGGAGCCTGAAATTGCACTAGGCGAGACACAAGAAGAAGTGCTCCGTCAGTTGGGGGCCCTGGGCTTCGCTACCCCTATGGACCTTACGGCACTATGCAAGGGAATCGACCAGGTCATTGAATTCTCAAAACAATCACAGGATAAGCGATCGGCCTTGCGCTACGAAATTGACGGCCTGGTCATTAAAGCCAATGATTTCTCAATACAAAGTCAAGCGGGATACACGAGCCATCACCCGCGTTGGGCCATTGCGTATAAGTTCAAGGCAAAACAAGCCCACGCCATTCTGGAACGAGTGGAATACCAGGTTGGCAAGACAGGAGCTATTACACCGGTAGCCAAAATCAGCCCGACAGAATTGGCGGGTGTAACCATTTCTTCTATTTCCCTGCACAATGAGGACTTCTTCAAACAAAAAGATCTGCGCCTGGGAGATACGGTGGTCATTGAAAGGGCAGGGGATGTCATACCCTATGTTGTCAAGGCTCTTCCAGAATTGAGAAAAGGACATGAGGAGAAGATCGAGTTTCCTAAGTACTGTCCTTTTCCTGAAGAAGAGCAGATTGAGCTTTCGCGGAAGGAAGGAGAAGCGGCGTGGAGATGCCCTAAATGTGTATGTGGCCAGCAGAATAAGCAGAAATTGATCCACTTTGTATCGAAGAGTGCCATGGATATTGACGGTTTAGGTAAATCTATCGTCGAGCGCTTTTTTGACATGGGATGGATACGAGATTTACCGGATATCTTCAGGTTAGACTATGATAAAATCGCTCAATTAGAGGGATGGGGAGAGAAATCTGCCGAGAATTTGCGACAATCCGTTGAGGCCTCTAAAAAGCGTCCCTTGTTCCGTTTTCTGATCGGCTTGAGCATTCACCACCTGGGTCAGCGCGCAGCCCGATTGATAGCAAATCAGGTGGAGCACATGCGCGATTTGGAAAGCTGGAATGAAAAGGATTATACAGCCATCAAAGAAATTGGACCGGTTTTGGCAGAGAATATGGTGGAATTTTTTCGTGCTGAACACAATCTTGAAATGATCAGAGAGTTGGAACAGTTGGGTGTTGATTTAAGTCAGAAATCGGAAGATCAGATGAATTCAGCATCAGTGGAGGGTCTTTTCAAGGGCAAGACTATTTTGTTTACAGGGACGCTTTCCAAT
>DATFJT010000098.1:0-9218 GCA_035269065.1 Saprospiraceae bacterium
ATCTCGCAGGTGATCACTGTTTCTGTCGAAAGCCGGAAAATGGTATGTTTTTACAGGCCACTACAGACTATCCTTTCATTCAACTGAATAATGCCTGGATGGTTGGTGATAGCTCAACAGACATGAAAGCAGCCCGCTCCCTCGGCATTCACACGGCATCTGTAGGGTTTTCTGATAAGAAAGCTGATCTCCACGTAGAAAGCCTTCGCGATTTCCTTGAAAAGTACCGATCTTCTTGATGAACAGAAAGTTTAGCGTTGCATAACCAAGCCACTTAAAAAGTAAATAGGCACAATGCTGACCAGGAATAAGGGAGACCAGTAACTGAGGAACAATTGCAGAATAATAGGAATCAGTATGATAAGCGTCCCTGTCTTACCGGATTTAAAGGAGGGTAATTTCCATTGACTAATCATTGACAGACTGGTGAAAGCAACAAGGAATAAAAAGAACCCTTCTGATGACAGGTAATTGTTAAAACTCAGCGGGTAATAGAGCTTAAGGAAAACCACACTCATAAGGAACATTCCCGCGGCTGGACTGGGTAGACCACTAAATTCATTATTTGAATTTTCGGTATTAAAACGGGCCAATCTCCATGCGGCTGCGAGCGGAATCAATCCGGTGAGTAAAGCCATGTCTCCAAATGGCCCTTGATACAAATGATAGACAAACCAGGCTGGAACCACTGCAAAACTTACCAGGTCTGCCAAAGAATCCAATTGAAGTCCGATATCAGAAGTAGCACCCAGCCATCTTGCAGCCCATCCATCCAACAAATCTAGAAACAGGGAAGCAGCAGTAAAAATTAAGGCCCATTCCATTTGGCCGAGCATAAGGGATATGACACCACAAAGCAAATTACCCAACGTCAAAGCATTAGGAACGAAGCGAAAAGTTTTTCTCAGACTCACAGTTATAAGGATTAGTTCCCCTAAGAAAAGAAAACTTCTGTAGCTCCCCAACCATATCTGGGATGGTATTCATTTTTATATTGACTGACGAAGGGTATTTGAGCCAATTCCTGGTGAATACGTTCTTTTAATATCCCTTTTCCAATGCCGTGTATGAGAAAAACATGATCCAAGTTGTTGAGAGCAGCTTTATTAATGTACTTTTTCATTTCTTTTAATTGTGCCGCCAATATTTCACCCTGGTCAAATGCCATTGGGTCATCCACCAGCGCTTCAATGTGAAGATCTTTTTCATTTGATATCAATTCATAATCATAACCTCGGTAATAGTAATTCTTATTCGCATCTGTTTTTTCGCGGTGAACAATATCCAATTGTTCTTGCTTTCTCATGCTGCTTTTTAATAGCTCGTCCAAATCGAATTGGTAACAATATCTTCCGTCGAACAATTCACTCCTGCGTTTGAACAGCGTCTTTGCCTTGAGTCTAATTTCTGCTGAATATTCTTCACCGGTGCCAGAAGTAGTGATTTTTCTGAGTTTGAAGTTCATAACGGGTCTCAGGTTAATGGTATCGCGAGAAAATTCAAAAACCCGTTGCATTTTGCCCGGTTTTACTGTGAAATAATGTCTGGCCAATTTACGTCCTGCATCCCACAAGCCTGCTTCAACCATCCATTTTTGTGAAGTTCCATTTGAAAAATACAGGTGATAACAGTATTCTATTCCCTTGTCCAGGCCGGGCATCAACATGGCCGAGCAACCACGCTCCAGTGCATCAAAGGTTTCTTTTGGTTTTTCTTGAGCAGTTTGGGTATAATTTGCAGGGAGGGTGTTTTCAGTGGCGACTGTAATTATGGTACCGTCATCAAGCAATTTCACTTCCAGATATTCCTCATCCAATTGCGCCAAAACCATGGCCAATTGGCCAGTGAACCTGAGTCTGACGTAAGATTTGTTCTTATAATGGATCATGGAATATTCCCTTTACTCTATAGAGCAATGCAAAAATGAGCATAGTGGTTTTAAAAGAAGGCTTGTACCCTAGATTTATTTAAAATACTTTTGCGCCACAAGAAACGCTTGATTTACATCTGTGAAATTTGAGGATTTGAGTGATACGTACAAGGTAAAGGAACTTTATTATACCCTGCAGGGCGAAGGTGCTCAAACGGGAAGAGCTGCCGTGTTTTTGCGTTTTACAGGCTGCAATCTGTGGACCGGCCTGGAGAAGGACCGAGAAAAAGCCATTTGTCAATTTTGCGATACTGATTTTGTGGGAATGGATGGTGAGAATGGAGGTAAGTATACCGCCGATGAATTGGTCGCCCTCATTTTGCGGAATTGGCCGGATTCTGACACAAGGCCCTTTGTCGTTGCAACGGGAGGTGAGCCAATGCTGCAACTTGATGAGCACCTGCTCGAAGAAATGCATGATAAGGATATAGAATTAGCTATCGAAACCAATGGTACAATTGCGCTCATCGAAGGGCTAGATTGGGTATGCGTGAGCCCAAAGGCAGGGGCGGAGCTTAAAGTGAGGAAAGGACACGAGTTAAAATTGGTCCATCCACAGAAACATTTAGATCCACAGACATTCGTTGATATGGATTTTGAACACTTTTACCTTCAGCCTATGGACGGCGACCAAATTCAGGAGAATATCGCGGCCTGCATTGACTACTGTCGCAGGCATCCCAAATGGAAACTCAGCATGCAAAGTCACAAACTCATAGGACTTCCTTGATTATTTTAATTGTATTGTTTCGGCCATGGCTTCCATGGTCTCCTCCCAGTTTTCTTTGTTTTTGGTAAGTGTTCTTATCAAGCATTGTACAATCCGCCCCTCATGTATGGTCGCCAATTGTAAACTGTGATAATTCATATAATCATTGACTCCCTCAGTTCTGTGAATGACAAAGCTTTGCCCGTTGATTTCTCTGAGTGAGCTTTCCAGTATTTGGATGTTATTTTGGGAGGCATTCCGGTCATAAATTTCTTTTAGTGTAGGCATTTCACGGGCAAAATTATTGAGATGTTTAAATTGAATTTCTAATTCATTATTCTCAGAGAAATATATCTGATAAGGACTACGGCCCTTCCGCTCCTCATATAATTTCATACCTGCGGGAGCCTTGATTTGTGCTACATCCTGGAATTGAATGGTCTTTTCCAGCTCAATACTTTTATCTGAAGAATTGCATGATAGCAATGCCAAAACGGTAAAAATGAGAAATCTGTAGATCATAGTCTTTCTTTTTTGCAGGCAAGTTATGTGATTTTGCGCACTGTTTTTCTATCTAAATACCCTGATATTCACATTATAAAACAAATAAAATAGTTATGGCAGATTTAAATCAAATTGGAATTGATACAGTCAAAGCGCGAAAATTGGCTGACCGCCTCAATCAATTGTTAGCGAATTACCAGATGTTTTACATGAACACGCGCGGATTTCATTGGAACATCAAGGGTGAGAAATTTTTTGAGTTACATCTAAAATTTGAGGAATTGTACACCGATGCCCAAATGAAAATAGATGAAATTGCTGAACGTATTCTGACTTTGGGTGAGCGTCCGCTTCATAATTTTGAAGATTATATCAAAAACGCTCAAATTATGCCTGTGAAGGACGAAACCGATGGACATCGAGCCGTACAGGGTGTAGTGGATGGGTTTGCCATATTGTTGCCATTGGAAAGAGAAATTCTGGAATTGTCAGATGAGTCCGATGACGAAGGAACCAACGCGTTGATGAGTGACTATATTCGCGAGCAGGAAAAGTTGGTTTGGATGTACTCTGCTTTCCTGAATAATTAATCAAGCAACTGTAAGCTGTCAAACCGTGCTTGCCTTGCCATCTTCCAAAGTGATGCGTAGCTCGGATGGGTCTTCGCTATTCTGGAATCGCCGATACAAATGAATTGTTCTCTGGCCCTGGACAAGGCGACGTTCAATTTGCGTTCAATGCCTTGCGCATTCTCATTGATAATTTGCTTGAGCGTAAAAGTTGAACCTACTGCCATGGAGAGAATGACAATGGATTTAGATCCTCCCTGGTAACGTTCTACAGTGTCTGTTTTGATCCCTGACAGAGAGGATTCATCCTTGAGGGCATTTCTTATGGTAGCAATTTGAGCCTTGAAAGGCGTGATGATTCCTACATCTTCAGCTGTGAAATTCTCGCCGTAGATTTTTTTTAACGCCAGCAATACCTGTCGGACAATCTCAGCTTCTTTTGGACTGGATTTCTTGATATTGAATTCGTCATCTGATGGAGCGTCTATAAATACAAGGCGATTTGCTGCGAGAAGTCTATCCATCGCAGATGTAGAATGTTGTAAGAGTTGTATGGGCAGAGCCGCTTTTTGCTCACCTGACCTGGGAATATCAACCGGGAGAATGGTGAGTTGCTTGTTGTAAAACAATTCAGAAACCAATCTATTGATGTCCTCATGCATTCGACCTTGTTGCCGCAGCATGGCATAATTTTTCACTTGATGGCCACGAACCAGTTGTCTAAACATCCGTCCAAATAGCGATTCGGACAATTGGTCAAAACCGAGGCGCTTGAGTCTTTGACTTTGATAATGGCATTTTTGTTTTGCCTGGGTGACAATGGCTGGCAATTGATGATGGTCCCCAATCATACAGTAATGTTGAAAATGAATGAGAAGCCCAATGATTTGGGGTTCCAGGATTTGAGAGGCCTCATCTACTATCAGTCGCTGAAATCGTTTTAATTGGAAGAGCTCAGGCTTTCCGGAAATTGAGGCCAGTGTACCGCATATAATCCTTGTTTTTCCCAGGGCCTCCTTCAATTGTCGCCTGCCCTTATAATTTTTGGTCTTGTTCTGAATGAGTAAATGTTGATAGGCCTCATCCGTGCCGTATCGAGATCCTACCCGCATCACGGATTCGTCCATGTTGAGATTGGAAATACTGTCCAGTGCCCTGCATATTTCATCTACAGACCGGTTGGTATACCCCAATAACATGATATGGTCACTACCTTCATTGAGGGCCCATTCGACCATTTGCCGCAGCATGATGCTGGTCTTGCCGGTTCCTGGAGGACCCCACAGTAGAAAATGTTGTCTGGATTGGGTGTACTGGTGTAGTATATGCCGTTGTTCCTCCGTACCCTTGAATGCAAAATTGGTCTTTGGGAATTGGCCGGGATTCGAAGTGGCAGGTTGCAGTAAGGCCTTTCGCCTGGCTTTATCCGAAGACATGAAAGCAAATAATCCCGAGCTATTTCTTTGTAATTGGCTGTCCAGGTAATCCGGTTCTAAAAACCAGTATCGATGATCAAACGCGCGAGCATTTCGCTGCCTTGCCCTGAGTTTAATAACAATCTCTCCCGGGTTAAGGGATACAATAGAAGCCTTAAAGAGCTGGGTTCGGGATATTTGTCCATGGAATTTTTGCGGATAAAGGACAACAACATCTCCCCGTCTGAAGCTGGATAACCTGGGGGTCTGTTCCGTGGATCTTAGATACAATAATGGTGGGTCACATGCCGATTCATTGATGGCGATTTCCAAATGATTCAGCATTCGAAACTGTTCTCTTTTGTCCTGCTCTGAAAGTAACCAGAGAGCAGCTTGTCCAGGACGATTACCAGCGATACCCGTTTTTTGGGACCACTGTTCTCTTGATAGAAAGGCGAGGTTTTCAAGTAAATAATCTTTCTCTACAGGGTCCAGAGCAGCGAAGGTATGATGTAAAGACTGATAATCCCTTCCTGTGAAACCAGGAGTTGATTGTCGGGCAGGACTACTGATTTTTTTGAATGCAGAAATCCAGCCGCCGACGGTTTGCAGGCTGAATTCAAGTGCTGCGATTTCATTGCGCAACATCAATAGGTCAAACAGCATATGACGGGTAGAAGCCGCATACCTTAGCGTGTTGTCCGACGCTCTGCTGTAGAGAATGTAATTTCCTGCGTTACCTCCCTTTTTATCCATCATATCACTGGTCAGCAACTCATATAAGAGTGTTTGGGCATAATGATTGGCATTGAGTCCATAGCGATTGGGCTTATAAATTTTACCACTTTTGAGTTCTATAATTTTTGCTTTATCTGTTATGTCATTAGGTAAATAAAGCGCATCCAGTCTTCCCTGTAATCCATAAGTGGGAGATATGAAGCCCGGCTCCACGTAACAACTTTCGTGCTCAAAGCCCAACGCACTTCCTTTTTTTATGAATTGATCTCTCAGATTGACATACTGGTTTCTCAAATCAGACAAAAACCCCCTTAAATCATGGTCATTTAGCAGGCTCAAGCTCATGGGGTACTTGTGAAAGATACTTTTGATGAAGGGATCTAGAGGCAGCTCGGGCTGATAAATCAATTCATCAAACAACAAATTGACGACATTTCCGAGCAGTATGGCTTTGTTTGTTGGCATCGGAAGCAGTTTCTTGAGGACTTGCCTGGTGGCATCGTGGTCGTGGTTGTCTACACATTGAGCAATGGCAGATACATCAATCAGGAAATTGGGCTGGAGAACCACGAATGCTGCTGAATATTGACCCTCATTGTCTTGTTCTAGTTGGAGAATGGAGGCCTCACATGGGAGCATAGCACTCCCACGCAACAATCGGAGCGTCTTTTTTAAGTGTTCGTCATTGGCTCTGACAGTGAGACGCTCTTCCTTATTTCCAGACAATTCTGACAGGAATAAGATGGCATCATCTTCTACGCGTGTGAGATAAGCGGAAACAGTGGCCCATTTTTCGGCTGAACTATTTTTTTTTCGTCCCTCGAAAAGTTCTGGTAATGGAAAGGATGCCTGGTTTCCAAGTAGAAAGTGGATGAGATTGATGCAAATCTTTCGGGCTGCATTCAGGTCTTTTTGGCTTATATCAGCAGATTTTTCACTAAAGCGTATTCTTAAATGATGTAGCTGCCAGGCATGGCCGGGAGGGATTTTGTATTCATCTGTGAGAAAAGCCAGTTTACTGAAAAGAGTAGGGAGGGGTAACTGGTGACTTTCTGCTATTTGATGGACAATTTGTGTAAAAACATCTTTCAATTCATCCCAATTTGCTTCAGGATGATTGTTAAGCCACTTCTCTAATGCCCTAAGAAAGGGAATGCGTACATCTGGGTTCAAGGTGGACATAAAAAAAGAGTAAATTTCTTCAATTTACTCTTTTCTAAAGACAATTTAAAGCTGTATTGCTTACTTCACCTTGTCTACTATTCCTTTAAAAACATCGGGATGGTTCATAGCCAAATCCGCCAATGCCTTTCTATTCAATTCAATATTATTTTCCTTGAGGCCGTGAATAAAAGTGGAGTATTTCATCCCCTCAGCTCTGGCGCCTGCGTTGATACGGGTGATCCAAAGTCTTCTGAACATACGCTTTTTGACGCGACGATCACGGTAAGCATACTGCCATGCTCTTTCGACCGCATTTTTAGCAACTGTATACACCTTGGAGCGTGCTCCAAAGTAACCTCTGGCGGCCTTCATGTATTTTTTTCTGCGTTTTCGGGACGCCACCCTGTTTCTTGATCTAGGCATAATTTAATGATTTATCTCTCAGGGATTCTATTCGAATACTTTCTACCTGTAGACAATTAAGAAATACTTACTTCATACAAAGCATGTCTTTCACGCGTTTCTCATCGGCTTTACTAACGACTACTGCGCCATTTAGATGACGTTTCCTCTTCTTGCTCATTTTCGTGAGAATATGCGATTTGTTCGCGCGAAAACGCTTTATTTTTCCTGTTCCGGTAACTTTGAATCTCTTCTTAGCGCCGGAATGTGTTTTCATTTTTGGCATAATCTTCTACTTTTTAAGCGGACGGCAAAGGTAATACTATTTTCAAAGTATTACAAGCTGAGGCATCAAATAATAAAGTGGGGAAAAGCTTTCAGGCCTAAATCTAGTTTTTCTTTTTCTTCTTTTTGGGGCCGATCATTACGATCATTCGCTTGCCTTCCATTTTGGGCAGGGATTCCGGTGCCCCATATTCCTCTAATTCTTTTAGGAAACGCAAAAGGAGCAATTCTCCACGATCTTTGAATACAATCGAGCGTCCGCGAAATTGAACATAAGCTTTGACCTTAGCTTCATCGCTCAGAAAATTTTTGGCATGGTTCAATTTGAAGTCAAAGTCATGGTCGTCAGTATTGGGTCCAAAACGAATTTCCTTTATGACCGTCTTACTTGTTTTAGCCTTTAATTCTTTTTCTCGTTTTTTCTTTTTGTAAAGAAATTTCTGGAAGTCAATGATTTTGCATACTGGAGGACTGGCTTTAGGTGAGATTTCAACAAGGTCGAGTTCCATTTCGTTGGCCCAGTCTAACGCGGCTTTGGTGGGGTATACACCTGGCTCAATTTTTCGACCTACTTTTTCGCTTAGCTCATCAAAGTTATCTCCTACTAAACGAATTTCTGGAACTCTAATTCTGCGATTAACTCTGTAATCGTTGGCTGGATTTTTCTGTGGACGTGGTTTGCTTTTTCTTCTTCTCAATGATTTATTTTAATTCAAAAATAGTTTTACGTAATAATCAATGTAAACTCCTTATTCCAAGTTCCAATTTGATAAGGATTTTCATCTAAGGCAAATATAAAAAAATAAGTGCACCCTTAGAATGCACTTATTGATGTCCTATTTAGACTTACTGTTCTCTTCGGTTTTTTTCGAAGCTTTTTTCTCTGAAATGACGATTTTCATGTCTTTTTCATCAAGGTCGGCCTGTAGCAAGGCATCTTTGGCTGGAGAGTGATTAAGAATGAACTCTGCCAAAGGATCTTCCACATGCTTTTGAATGGCTCTTTGAAGAGGCCTTGCACCGAATTGTGGGTCAAAACCCTTTTCAGCAACAAAATTTTTGGCTTTCTTAGTGAGCTTCAAAGTAAACTCAAGATCTTTCAGTCGGTCTGTAAGTTCTTTCAAGGAGATATCGATAATACGCGATATGTCTTCTTGAGTCAAACTATTGAAAATCACCACATCGTCAATTCTATTCAGGAATTCAGGAGAGAAGGTTTTTTTCAGAGCATTTTGGATAATGCCTTTGGTGTTTTCTTCTGCCTGGTTCCTTCTGGCTGAGGTTTCAAACCCTACACCCTGACCGAAATCCTTGATTTGACGGACACCGATGTTACTCGTCATAATAATAAGTGTATTCTTGAAATCTACCTTTCGGCCGAGTCCATCCGTAAGCTGCCCGTCATCCAATACTTGTAAGAGAATATTGTATACATCCGGGTGAGCTTTCTCAATCTCATCAAGTAAGACCACAGAGTAAGGCTTTCGTCGAACTTTTTCTGT
>DATFJT010000099.1:0-26439 GCA_035269065.1 Saprospiraceae bacterium
ATGATGGGCCGAATGCCTTCTTATTGACCTTGCCCCTGGCCTGTCTTTTTATAGCCCGTGCCCTGGATGGCTTCACAGGAGGTAACATCGCCGTAGCCAATGCTTACATGGCAGATATTTCAAATGATGAAAACAGGGGAGAAAATTTTGGTCAAATGAGTGCCTCCATGAGCCTGGCTTTCGTTCTGGGTCCCGCCCTGGCAGGGTTATTAAGTACGACTATTCTTGAAGAACTCCTACCGGTGCTGGTCGCTGCTGTAATTTCACTCGTAACCATGCTTCTCATTCAGCTTTGGTTAAAAGAAACCATTGACTTACCACCAAATCCTACCCGTCCAAGGCGCATTTTAAGCCGATTCTTCGGACAGGCACATAAGTCCTGCCGAAATCCCGATACCCGCAGGGCAAAACTTAAGGACTTGCTTCAATTGGAGAACATACCTTTGATGTTTCTACTTTATTTAATGGTATTTCTCAGCTTCAGTTTGTTTTACGTGGGTTTCCCGGTCTATTCCAGCCAGGTACTGGGGTGGTCCGCAAAAGAATTAGGGGGATTCCTGGCCATCTCTTCTTTAATTATGTTCGGGGTCAACACTTATGGCATCAAATACCTCAATCGATATACCGGTCCGCGTCAATTAATGCTCTCAGGGGCGATACTCATGGCTATCAGCTTTGCCCTGCTCACCCTGGATAATTTCTTTGCCCTGGCGGCGGCAAATGTGTTGCTGTCTGTTGGGAACGGGGTGTTATGGCCCAGTTTTATGTCTGTCCTCTCAGAATCCAGTCCTCCCGATAAAATAGGAGGCATTATGGGTTGGGGCAACAGCATGGGAAGTCTCGGAAGTATTCTGGGGTTGCTGATTGGAGGTTTTCTTTACACGCATATAGGTCCACGGCTATTCTTCCTGGGGAGTCTGCTATTTCTCACAGTTTTTATCCTGATCCTTTTCTACTTTGGAAATCAAAACAAAGCAATGGATTGATAAGGAGTCCAGGCTTATCGGAACAAGTCTTAATTACATTCAAATTCCAAAATAATTCCAGATATGAAGCACAGCCAATATATCGCAAACAGACTCAGGGAGGTCTTTCTCACAGGAAAATGGATTGCAAATACCAATTACAAAGAACAAATTTCCGGGCTCACAATTGATGAGGCCACCAGAAAAATCGGGTCATTCAACAGCATTGCATCTCTTGTATACCACATCAATTACTATCTTGAAGGCCTTTTGGAGGTATTGAATGGAGGCCCTTTGACTATCAGTGATCGATACAGCTTTGATCTTCCGCATATGCAATCAGAAAATGATTGGCAGGAGCTTATTCAGCGGTTTTTACAAAATGCCGAAGCCTTTGCAGTCAAAGTGGAAAGCCTGAGCGACAAGCAACTTGAACGGGACTTCGTTGATGAAAAATACGGCAGCTATATGCGCAATATTGAAGGCGTCCTGGAACACAGCTACTATCACCTGGGACAGATAACGCTATTGAAGAAAATGATAGGTCAAAAGAACAGTCTCCATCAATAGTAATAGCGCTCATCCCTGATTAAACCTGCCAGTTGTGCGATCTGCAACTCCAGTATCTTGGCATTGTATGCCGTTTGTCGCTCAGCCAGCTGGGCGTTGCGCAGGTTGATTTGGGCCTGTCTGAACTCTATCTGACCCAATCGCCCCAAATTGTATTCTTCCCTGGTGCGATCAAATGCCTCTTGTGCTGCTTCGATACTCCGCTTTTCTACTGCATTCAATTCCAGTGCAGCCTGGTAGTTATCATATAAATTGAGCAATTGACTTTTTATCTGTAATTCCTGTTGTTCCTTGCGGAGATTGTTGCCTTGCATTTGTACTTCCAGCGCTTGCCTTTGCTGCTTTGCCCGTCCGCCATCGTAGAGATTCCAGGAGACATTGATACCTGCACCAACCCCATTGCTACGCTGTTGGGCGAAGAAGGCCCCCTGGCCAAAATCCTGGAAAGTATACCCGTAATCCGTATTAAAAGATACCGTCGGCTTACGCTGGGCCTCTAAAATTTGCTCCTCATAACTGAGTAAAGCCCGATCTACATCTACCAGACTCAACTGTAAATTGCGTTTCATGGCCTCCTTTAATAAATCTTCACGTCCCAGAACCAGGCCATATTCTACTTCTGCATCTAATTGTAACTCTACCTCTTCCTCTGTGCGCCCCATAAACAAAAGCAACTGGCGCAGGCGTTGGTCACGCATCATGCGGGCATTGATCAAATTGGCCTTATCTCGCTGCAGATCTACTTCCGCATTGGTGACATCAAGGCTGGAACCTCGGCCGTATTCCAGATTAGTTTCCACTCTTTCAAGACGCTCCTCAGAGAAAACAACGAGTTCCTCTTGCAAGCGATACTGCGCTGCTGCTTCGGCCGCCTGATAGAATCGCGTTAATAATTCCGTCATTTGTGTTTCTATAGTCAATTGTTTCTGCAGCTCCATACGATCTACTTCCTCGAATAAGCGATCCAGACTGAGCTGTCGCTCGCCTCCCTGGTACAAATTGTAATTCATACCAATAGATGCGTTGTATAACTGTTGCAGGTTGGCCGAGGCTTCTATCTGATCACCATTTTGGAAGCTTTGACGAGCTCCCCCATAATCTCCATTGATCCCGCCACTCATTTGCACTACCGGGTACAGACCGACATTGGCCTTATTGGCGTTCACCCCGGCAAGTTCCACTGAATTCTCAGCCAATCTCACTTCAAAGTTATTTTGGAGCAATTCCGCAACAGCCTGTTCAGCTGTGAGCACCGTCTGTGCCGTTCCACTAACAGTAAAAAAGAGGCCAAGTAGCCATAGGTCAATTCGCTTCATGTTCCAGTGTTTTCTTTTCTTTAATCGCCCTTTCAACCTCCTCCCGGGCAGGTCTGCTGCCAGTCAAAAGCCAGGCAAATCCGACCTTGATGTAATTCGATAAGGACAGAAAAAGGGGCAGCATAAACAAAGTGAGAAAGGTAGCCACAGCTATGCCATAGGCAATAGAAATGGCCATAGGTATCAAAAATTGTGCTTGCCTGCTTGTCTCAAACATCAATGGTGCCAATCCGGCAATCGTTGTCAGTGAAGTGAGAAAGATGGCCCGAAATCTTGACCGTCCGGCCTCCACAAGTGCATCTTGCACGCTCATGTCTTCCCTCAGAAATCCGTTGTATTTTCCAATGAGCACCAAACCATCATTGACCATAATTCCGATCAATGCGATAATACCGAGCCAACTGAGAATATTGATAGGAAAACTGTGCAACCAGTGTCCCCATGCCACGCCAATCATACTCAATGGCACCAAAATTAGAAGTAAAATAGGCTGACTGTAGGACCTGAATGTAAAGGCAATAATGGCGTAAATAAGAAAGAAGATGATCGGGAGCACTGCACGAGCAGAACCTGAAACCTTCGATGCTTCTCTGTTCTGTCCCTCGTAAATAGGTTTAACCGTAGGATAGCGCGCCAAAATTGGGGGCATCACATTACTTCTTATATCATCGATCACATCTGTTGCACTTTCCTTGGGGTTTTTTAGATCCGCAGAAACCGTTATCTGGCGCTCTCCGTCGAGGTGATTGATGGCTACCTCTCCACGCTCTATATCATAGGTCGCTATTTCACTGAGTTCGACAGCATTGCCATCAGGAGTTTGAATGCGCATGTCTTCAAGATCCCTGATGCTGTTTCTATTGGTGACATCATAGCGCACCCAAACCTTAACTTCATCCCGACCACGTTGGAGGCGCTGAACTTCCGCACCAAAGAAACCCGATCGCACCTGTGAGGATACGTCCCGATAGTTTAAACCAAGGTGATAGGCCTGTTCCTTGAGTTGAAGACGAATTTCTTTAATCCCCTGGGGGTCATTGTCCGTAATATCCTTAAGCAATGGATTCTCAAAAAGGGACGCCCGCAATTCCGTTTTGGCCCCTTTTAATTCTTCGATATTCTCACCACTGAGACTAACAGCCACTGGTTTTCCTCCGAAATTCGTCCCGGATGAATACTCAAGACTCTCCATACCATAAACCGTCCCTACTCTATCCTGAATGGCATTGGCCACAATGGCGGCACTAAAATCGCGGTCCTCCCCCGGTAGAAGGTTTACGCGCAACTGACCGCTAGAACTCCCGGGACCAATTTCCCTAATCAGGCTTTCCACTACCTGCTCATTACCTGTTTGTATTTGCGTTAGTGAGTCCCCTACTACGACAGCGGCATCTTCTATCACCTGAAGTATCGAATCTGTAATGCTTTCATCTGTTCCCTGGGGCATGCGCAAGGTGATCTGTACCCGGTCACTTGAAATCGCAGGGAAAAAGGTGGTTTTGATAATGCCTCCACCTACGCTGGCTATGGTCAGAATAAAAAAAGCAAAAGGAACACTCAATGCCAATAACTTGTGTTGCAAACCGAATCTGAGTGCTGGAGAATAGAATTTATCCCTCAGCCAAATGAGAAAATTATCCGCTACAATATTGAATCGATATCTTTTCTGATCTGGACGAAGGGCTTTCGAGTGCGCAAGGTGAGCCGGTAAGATGATCAGGGCTTCGATCAAGGATATAAGTAATGTCAGTGTCACCACCGTAGACACTTCTCCGAAAAAGCTGCCAACCCGGCCTTCCAGAAAAAAGAACGTAGAAAAGGCAACAATGGTGGTCAAAATAGCCGAAACTATAGGTGGTAAGACCTCCATAGTACCATCAATAGCAGCCCGAATGGGTGGTTTACCCTTCTCGTAATGCTGGTATATATTCTCTGCAATGACAATGCCATCATCCACCAGGATACCAATGACGATGATCATTCCAAAAAGAGACAAGACATTGATTGTCACATTAAAGTAACCGGCGAAAATGAACATACCGAAAAAAGCTACGGGCAAACCAATCGCGACCCACAAGGCCAATCTGGGACGCAGAAAAAGGGAAAGCAGAATCAACACAAGCAATATACCAATCAGGCCATTCTCTGTCAGCAATTGAGTCCTTTGCACGAGAGTAATGGAGGCATCCTTTGTAATGTGAAGATAAAGATCCTGATTTTCCGCATTGAATTGCTCAACATAAGCAGTTACCTGTTCTGCCGCCTGGATCAAATCTTCATTATTAGTGCTGCTCACCTCTATGCGCACCGCATCATTGCTATTGAAAAAAGTCTTTTCCGGTGTTTCTGACCAGCGATCACGAACTTCAGCAACATCGCGAAGAAGAATTATATTTCCGCTCTGGTCTGCGCGGATAGGAATACGGTCTATCTCATCTGCGAAATATGCCTTATGATCTACCCGTATCAGGTAATCCTCCGTAGAGGTTTTGATGGTACCTCCTGTAGTGAGTAAATTGGCAGAAGCAACAGCTGATCGAATGGCATCAAAACTCAGACCATACTCCCGTAATTTTTGCTCCGTCACCGCTATTTCAATTTCCTCTTCAGGAAAGCCAGACAGCTCTATCTGAGTGATGCCATCCATTTTACGTATGTCTTCCTCGATTTCCCTGGATTTCTCTTTAAGGGTAAGCAAGGAGGCTTTCTCTCCACTTAGGGTTATTGATATGGCCTCCTGTATACTCTCTGCTTTGAATACAACCGGGGGTTCCATACCTGCGGGAAAAGAAGGCACGCGATCTACAGCATTCTTTACATCCTGGAGGACCACATCGATGTCGTAATCTCGGAAAGCTTCTACCGTAATATTCGCTGCATTTTCCTCTGACACAGAGGTAATTCGCTCCACACCAACAAGGCCACGCAAATTCTCTTCTATTTTCAGTACTACCCCCTCCTCAATTTCAGCGGGCGATGCCCCTGGATAGGTAATCTGTACGAAAATTTGATTGGGCGGAACAAGTGGGAAAAAGGAAGACTTCAGACTGAACATGCCTACTGTTCCAAATATAAAAAAGGCAATCAACAGGACGTTGACAGATACAGGGTACTTAATGAAATAACTGATGACTTTCTTCATGAATGCATTTTATTGCTTGATCACTTCTACTTTCATGCCCTCCCTGGCAGCTGGAATCATGCGCTCCAGGATGTACTTACCATCTTCCAGACCCCGCACCACTACAGTCTCTTTGTTGTAATGGACGGGTGTGACCGGATATTCTACCAGGATAGAATCCTCAACCCCATAAAGAAATTGGTTTTTTACCACAAGCTTTCGGTTGATTTCCATAGCCTGATCAATAGGTGCCAGGGGCAACTGAGCATTGAAAAACATACCTTCTCTCAGGCCTGATGAATTAAGTTTGACGTAGGCAGTTACAGATTGGGACCCCGGATCAACTGAGGGATTGACGCGTATCAGTCGACCCTTTATTTCACGTCCGTCCAGTTCTGATTCTACAACGATCCATGTACCTATTCGCAGCATTCCGGCATATTCCTCCCGAATGGGCAGTGCCAGTTCAAAATTATTCTGTGAGGTTAAGGTTCCCAGTTTCTGTCCAGGACGTATCAAAGTGCCCGGATTGACTAGTGATTCGGTCAGAACTCCGTCAAACGGGGCGTGAATCCTGTATTTATCTAACTGTGCTTCTAATTGTTTGATATTGTAATAAGCCGTACTTAGGTTTTTTCCGGCTATGAAAAACTTCTCGCGTTCAGATCCCGGTTCCGGAAGAGCCTGGGTGCGTTTGTTTATGTCAAATGCTTCTACATAGCCTGACCATTTCTCATACTGATCGGGATAATCAAATTTAATATCAGGAAGGAGTTGTACAATTTGATTCAGCAAAGAGGATCTCTGCGCCTTAAGATTGGCACGATCCTGGGTATCGTCAATCTCAATCAACAGTTCGCCTTTCTTATAGGCAGTTCCCGGCCGAAATTTCTTTTGTGACTGAAAGACACCTTGTACCTCTGAATACAATTCCAATTCATCTACGGCCTCAAGACGTCCATTGACTTTTACAGCTATCGGCACCTGTCTGTTTTGGACCTCTTCAATAAACACCTTGGTGATTTTTTCACTGTAGGGATTGGGCTTATCTTCCTTTTGCGCCATGATTTTCCGGGCTAGAAAAAAGGACCCTGCAAGAATGGCAATGCCCAAAATACTGAGGAGTATTGTTCTCATAATTCGAAATCGTTGTCTAAATTTTTTTGAATGCTTTCCAATGTGTGCATCATAACAGCCAGGTCGTCCGGATCAATTCCATGAGAAAAGCGCTTTGCCATAGCTGACAATACCTCGTTGATAGAAGCAGCCAATTCCCGTCCTTTCTCCGTAATGAATACGCGTTTAGCTCTGCCGTCTGAGCTGTCTTTCTTACGTGTGACATAACCGTTTTTCTCCATTTTGGTAATCAAACGAGCAAGACTGGTCTTATCGCGAAAGGTAATCCAAGCCAGGTCGTTCTGTATAGGACCATCCTGTATGGAAAGACGACGAAGGAGCATTCCCTGAGCCTGTGTAATGCGCATTCCACTCCGCTCCATCTCATCAGCGATAGTCATAGACATCATTTTGAAGGTTTTGCCTACACTTTTGAGCAGACGAATATTTTCTTCGGCAGATTTACACATGAAAGGGGAAACGAGTACTTCAGTAATTAGTTGCACCAACAACTATATTTTTCGAAAAATATCTTTTAATGTCCCATAGATGACCTCCTGCAACATGATGGTGACCTGCTTTATCCCCTGAGCTTGACCAATGAAGATAGGCAGACACATCAAAATCAAACAGCGAATGCCTGCCAGAGGAACACCACCAGAAACGCAATCCTCAGCATTCACAGGTAAGGAATAGAACTTTTTCTAAATTCATCTTATCTTTGTACTGGAAGACTCCGTAGTTCAACTGGATAGAATATCAGATTTCGGCTCTGAGGGTTGGGGGTTCGAATCCTCCCGGGGTCGCTAAAAAATAGCCTGATAGTGAAATTGACTGTCAGGTTTTTTTATGCCCCAATGACAAGTATGGGAGGATGAGAAGCCTGTCCGCCGCAGGTGGAAATCCTCCGACTGGAACGGGAGAAAAGTCAATAAACAGTGTTTCCATTCTTTCTTAAGAGAGTATCAAAAACTTTATTCCTAGACCTGTCAATAACCAGGCATAACTCAGAAAAGCCAGCCATCTCAACACTTTTTCCAGCCACGGACTTTTAGGAGCCATCTCCTTATGATAGGACATGTCCTTGCCTTCAATCAAGCCTAGATAAATCAATATACCAGAGACAATCAGAAAAAACATATTGAGAAAAAAACTATAGTCCAGTTTGAAATGGTCTCTTTTCGAGAATCCAGCATCACCTATTCCAGGAAGGGCATTCATCATGTCAAAACCGTAATGCAGGATAAGTGAGGCGCCTATAAGAGAGGTAAAAAGCAGAAAGAGAATAAATAGTGACATCTTCCAACCGTAATATTTAGCATGTATGCGAAGCACCGGAAAAACCACGAGATCACTGAAAATAAAAGCCATCACCCCCGCAAAACTTACCCCCTTCCCATACAGTAGTGCCGCAAGAGGAATATTCCCCATTGAGCCAATAAAGGTCAGAAATGCGGCCACAGGCCCTACGATTACATGCTGAAGCAGGGTAAAAAAGCCAAAAGTGCTCTGCCCTTCTCCTGTATGTATAAACAGCGTTTGAAAAAAGCTGTCCGGCACAAAAGCAGAAACCAGACCGGCAACTGTAAAGCCAATGGTGACGTCTTTCCAAACCATTTTCCACTCCATAAAATACTGCTTCCCAACCTTTATCCAGCTTTGCTTACTATCATATGCCTCCTCATCAGGACCTTCAGATTCGTGTGCCAGGCCCGCTCGCTCCTCCAGCCGTGCTCTTGCCTCTTCTATCAATTTCCTGGGTCGAATGATAGCAATGAGCAGCCAGGCAGAGAGTATCAACAGGATACCCCCGATATATTCGCCCACAACAAATTGCAAACCGAGGAAAATGGAGATGATAATACCAAGCTCTATGACAAGGTTGGTTGAAGCGAGCAGAAAAGCAATGGCCGAGGAAAAGCTTGCTCCTTTTTTGAATAAAGATTTAGCCGTGGCCAGTGCCGAAAAACTGCAAGAACTACTGATAAATCCAAAAAAAGTACTTAAAAATATACTCTTGCCCCCTGCATCTCCTATAGTTTTTTGCATCCATTGCTCAGTGAGAAATACCTGTATGATCGAGCTGATAAAGTAACCCAGAACAAAGGCCCACAGCGCCATCCAAAAAAATCCTGCACTCGTATAAGCAGCTTCAGCCCATTGGTTCAAGAATTCATTCATACCGTAAAAAATTGAACTTCTTGTATATGATAAGAAATTTATTGTACCCGCAGGAAGGATACTGCTTTAATCGCGAAGTCTTTTAACCACTAATGGGCAAGAGGATGGGCACAAAATCTTAGTTGGTTGTCAGCTTTTCAACCCGTGGGGCAATTTTTTGTTTCTTCAACCCGTACTATCTTGCATCGACAAAAATACTGAATGGAAAAAGAGTCAAAAAAGAAGAAATTTAGATGGACAAAAGAAGAATGGCTCAAAACGCAGAAGCTCTTCTCCTTTGTACGTCCCTACGCTGTTCCGTTCGTTATCGGATTGGTTCTGCTGGGAATATCGTCCAGTTTTGTTCTTATACTGACAGTTATCGCAGGTGAGTTGCTCAACGTTGCCCAGGGCAATCCCACTTACGGAATTGATATGCGTGGTCTGGGGTGGGCGATGGTTGCCGTTTTGGTCCTTCAGGGTGTTTTTTCTTACAGTAGGGTGCTCCTCTTTACTTATGTGAGTGAGAATACTATGGCCGACATCCGCACCTCCCTGTACAACCGTTTGGTATGCCTGCCTATGCGCTTTTTTGAAGACAGCCGTGTGGGGGAGCTCACATCTCGAACCACCACAGATGTGCAGCAGTTGCAGAGCGCTCTTAGCATCACCCTGGCGGAGTTTATAAGACAAATAGTCATCCTCATTTTTGGTGTCATTTACCTGCTTACAGAAACAACAGAGCTTGCTTTGCGCATGTTTGCTGTCTTTCCCGTAGTCATCATTCTAGCGGTTTTCTTCGGACGATATATTCGCTCCTTCTCAAAAAAGCGCCAGGAAATACTGGCAGACACCAATGTTCAACTGGAAGAGTCCCTTCACAATATCAGCTTGGTGAAAGCCTTCACCAATGAGTGGTTGGAAATACAGAAATACAGCAAAAAAATTCGCGAGGTGGTAAGTATTTCCATCAAATTTGGCAAAATGCGCGGTCTGTTCATTGCATTTATCATTACCGTTCTTTTCGGGGTCATGTTCTTTGTGCTTTGGCAGGGTGCCCTGATGGTTCAGTCCGGGGATATGAGTGCAGGTCGACTGGTCACCTTTATAGCGATCACTTCCATGGTAGGTGCCTCCGTAGGAAGTCTGGGGAATCTTTACACCAACTTATTGGGAGCCATGGGTGCCTCAGAACGGGTGATGGACCTTATGGAGGAAACCCCTGAACTGGAACCCCAACAACCAACAAAAAATACAACACTCAATGGCGATATTTCAATAGAAAACTTGCGTTTTGCCTACCCGTCCAGGCCAGATGTCGAAGTACTCAAAGGCATTGACCTCAAAATCAATATGAACAGCAAAATTGCTCTGGTAGGCGCCAGCGGTTCAGGTAAAAGCACTATTGCTAAATTATTACTTCGCAACTACCCGATTGCGGAAGGATGTATTCTATTCGACGGCCAAACAGCTACAGATATGCCCCTGGTCGAATACCGACATCATTTTGCCTGGGTTCCTCAGGAATTGATTTTGCTGGGAGGTACAATTCGAGAAAATTTGCGTTATGGCAAGCCAAATGCTACTGATGAAGAACTTATAGCGGCATCAAAACAGGCCAATGCCTGGGAATTCATCCAACAATTCCCCGAACAACTTGATACGATTATTGGAGACAGGGGCATCAAGTTATCTGGAGGTCAACGTCAGCGTCTGGCTATTGCCAGGGCCATTCTGCGGGATCCTCAATACCTCATCCTGGATGAAGCCACTTCCAGTCTGGATGCTGAATCAGAAAAGTTGGTGCAGGATGCCCTCAATGAATTGATGAAAGGACGTACTTCTATCATCATTGCGCACCGATTGAGTACCATTCGCAATGCTGACCAAATATACGTGCTTAATCAGGGTGAAATAGTAGAAACAGGTAGTCACGAAACACTGATGGCCAATGCCAACGGTATATACCATCGCATGGTCGAATTACAATTGACAGATCAAAAAACCGAAGAAGCACATGGATAGATCAATGTGGATCGCCATAGCCATTGTCTTCTTTGTGTTGCTGGGCATTACTGTTTATGCATTCGAATTTGTGCAGCTTTCTAATTACGTCAGCTGGATTCCTCTAATCAAATGGAGCCTATACACAGGTCTTCCTTTGAGCCTTTTTGTCGCTTGGCTTTTTCATCGATCCAATGCCTGGGTAAAACCGATGGTCTATCGAATGATGTTCTTTTTTGGTGCAGTTACATTGGCCTTTGTCCCTCTGGTTATACATTTATTGAATACAAAATTGCCTTCATCCTCAAGTCATGTTGTACCGGCAGAAATTCTACGAGTCAATGGCCATCAAATGCGACGCTTTGGTATACTAGAGGATGAACAACAACAGCAATTTGATTACTATGTATTGTTACTAGAAACTAATGTCGGGGTGTTGGAATACCGCTCGAAAGGATGGTCTGAAGCATTCGAGCAGAACGATCTGGTGTTGCACATAGAAAATGGCTTTCTGGGAATCCCTTATCTTCGCCTCAATCATGAGACGTAAAGACAACTTCAATTTATACGAGCTCAACACCTTTCGATTGGATGTTGTAGCCTCCAAGATCTACTTTCCGGAATCCTACGAGGAAGTGCGTGAAGTGGTGGAAGAATATCCCGACGCTTTTATTCTAGGAGGGGGAAGTAATATCCTTTTTGCCACTGACCGCCTGGAACGGCCTGTCATAGCCCCAGAAATCATGGGCATTGAAAAGCTGTACGAGGATGAAGCACAGGTCATTGTGTCTTCTGGAGCCGGGGAAGCATGGCAGGCCTTAGTAGACTTTACCCTGGATCACAACTGGGGAGGCTTGGAAAACCTGTCACTCATTCCTGGAAAGGTGGGGGCCGCTCCGATTCAAAATATCGGCGCCTATGGGGTGGAATTTAAAGAGGTATTTTTCGGATTGGAAGCTGTAAGGATTAAAGATGGCGCCTTGCACACTTTCAACAAGGATATGTGCGAGTTCGACTACCGCTACAGCGCCTTCAAAGGTTCAATCAAAGGTCAGTATATCATTACCAGGGTGTATATTAAATTGAGAAAAGACCACCAAATCAATACATCTTACGGGGGCATCAAAATGACCCTGAATAAATTGGGCCTGGAAAAACCAAGCTTTCGCGAAATGGCCGACGCAATCAATTACTTACGCCGCTCCAAACTCCCCTATCCTGATCAGATTCCTAATGCAGGTTCCTTCTTCAAAAATCCCATTGTTGGAAACAAATGGCTGGAAGACAAAAAATGCACCTACACTTTTGTCCCTCATTACAGAATAGATGATCAGCAGGTAAAAATTCCTGCTGCCTGGCTACTTGAGCAGGCAGGATTTAAAGGATATCGAGCAGCGGATGCTGGGTTTTATGAGAAACACGCTTTGATCCTGGTCAATCACGGCAGGGCATCAGGTGAAGAATTGTGGTCGCTTGCCCAAAAGGCGCGAAAAGAGGTGGAAACTAAATTTGGTTTACTGCTCGAGCCTGAGGTCAATATTATAGAAGCTTAAGACTGTCCATAAAAAAAGGAGCGGTCAAAAAACCACTCCTTTTACGTTTATATACCGCTTTTGCAAGTGCAATTATTTCTTCAGTATTTTCTTCACCACCTTTTGTCCATTGTGCTGAATTTCTACAAAGTAAGCGCCCGATGCAAAGCCATTGAGATTTAATTTCTCACGCTGCATACCCTGGTGGAATAGTGTTTTACGCTGCAATGCCAAAGAACCATTGGCTGCAAATACTCTAATCTGTGCTTCCCTTACATCAGGAGAATATACGTCAAGATAGAGTTGGTCGGTCGTTGGATTGGGACCTATTTGCAATCTCAGATCATCACTGATTGTTTCTTCATCTATATCCGTGATAAACTCTGGCTCAACAATGACCCCACGTCCCTCCATGGTTGCGCAATTCTCAAGGCCACCATCTGCAGTAACACAAGCTTCTCCATTGTAATTCACCATATCGAATACATCGACATCGTCTAACATCCAAAATAAAAGATCTGAAGTTGTTTCATTGTCTGTCTCAGACCCGAGACGAAACCTGATCAGAACATCCTGCCCGGCGTAATCGCTCAAATCCACAAATGAACCAAAGTATTGCTCCCGGGTACCCCAGAAAGCTTCCACTGCTCCGAAAGCAGGTGACTGCATGGTACCGCGATATGCGCCACGGAAAAAATTAAGATCTACAGAATTCCAAGAAGTACCTCCATCATTTGAAATGTCTACTACACCACCATCAAGTGCCGCTTCTGTACGGTATTTATGATAGAATCTAAGTACCGGATTGTTTTCAGGTACGGAAATCGCGTTGTCTGCCGCAGTAAACAAGGACTGAATAGATGTATTCTCGGATACATAAGCAATCCAGTAAGTCGCTCCACTGAATGGTTCCTGCAGACCTCCAACATCTGTGGTCAAATTCCAGAAAAGACCCGATTCCTCATCAAAATCGAATTCCCAACCACCAAAACCGTTCTCCCAGTCATTTTCATAAGACAATGCGCTGGTAAATGCGTCCAAATCACTTGTGGTCATGGAATAAGTAATGATCCTTTCCTCCTCATCAGCCAAATCTCCTATTTCAATACTGAGAATATCGTCGGTGTAATCAAAAGGCACTGATACCGAACTTTCATCCAATGTAGCTCCTTCTGGTATTACATCCGTCAATACCACATTGCTCTGTGCCGAACCTGTGTAATTATTTACCGTCAGACTAATTTCAACTGTTTCTCCGGCTTCAATTAAATCCTTGTCAGCCTGTTTATTTATGCTGATGGTATTTGAGCAGAATGGAGGCATATCAAAGTTCTCCAGGCCATCTGCTCTAGAAAATTCTGAGCCCTGGTCAGCATTGAAACCTAAACCACGCTCCGCAAATACCTGCCATATCAAGCACTTATTCGCCCCATCGTAAAGTGCCTCGTCTGCAGCTAAAATCGCATCCCTGCCATCAATAAATCCAGGCTCACATTTCTGCAATTTCATTCCCTCAAAGACCAATTGAATGGCCATGTTATTTCCTCCAGTACCATTGTAAAGATCTTCATCAAAACCATGCTCATCCGCCATAGCCCAATACAAATCCCAACACATCACATTCCATACAGAACCTACCCCGTGAGGTACTGTCTCTGTGATAATGTTGTCGTATGTATGTGGATTGACACTTCTATCCGTGGAATAGGGAAAGGTTCTGATACCTTGTCCATCATTGTCTTCGCGGGTCACGTAGGTCCCTATACCCCTTCTTTCGCTTCCGCTATTGGTAGCGTCTGTGCTAATAATGAGGGTGGCAAAATCACTCCAGCCCTCACCCATTTGCTCTTCATTACCCAAACAACCTGCGGCACTAGGTCCTCCAGTAAATCGATTGGATATACCGTGCCCAAATTCGTGGGCAATGATTCCATTTTCAAAATCACCGATTAGGTTTTCAGGGCCACTTTCGTCCGGTACCTCTAATTTAATTCGCAGGCCATTATCCAAAGACAGCTTAATAATGTCGCAATCGGATTTGCTTATAAAGACGCCGGGGATACTCACCTGGCCACCATCTCGTCCGGGTCCCATGTTCACAAGTCCATCCTGGTAATTGCATACAATCGCCGCCACAGCACCTCTGTTCTCGGCGTTGAGCATTTTGGTCCCAAACTCACATACTCCCCTGTCAATAAGGGCAATTTTGTCAGTCAAATCATTTACTATCTCATTACAACCCAAACTTGGACTTGAACTGCCGTCATCAACAAGAACCACATCTGCTTCCACAGCACCATCGTCCAAACTGCCTCCAAATTGTGATTGAGAGGCCGTAAATCCGGTCACTGCATCACTGGGTGCCACGATTTGCACGAGAGGAAAATTAGCCGCACTGCGATCCCATATAAACATACGCATCACACCGTTCCCACCGTCAGGTGGCGTACCAAAACTGGCATTGTTCCTCAAATTGCCACTGTTGTCATCTGCTCCGTGCTGAGCAAGTGCTACTACATAGTCACCATCGGCAGAACTGTTGTCATTGTAATTGGTCTCCTGGAAATTCCAGGCTTCATCAAAGCCGTAAAACACGGTAAAGTCGTGCATGATGTTGCAAACGTAGAAGAGATTGGTCATACTGGCGTCTTCATTTTGACGCAGATCGCCTTCAGGAAAGTAGTCGGCAAGGAATTGTAAGTCATTTCCTCCGTTAGGCCCAGGGTTATCTCTTCTCTCATCCGCATCTCTGTCAAGGATGACATCGACATTATTTCCTCTTAAAGTGGTGTACTCCGGTCCTGGTTGACCATTGACATCATGCCAGCCAAACGGGCTTGCCTCCGGATTGGCAGGTTCGTTAACCACCTCATGGGGTCCGTGAGCCGGACTCTCAGCGGGAACAGCAAAAACTTTGTAAGCACTTCCATCCACAGCGTTGAGTGAGGACTCCGCTTTCAAAACAGTAGATACAGGTAGGCCTGCCTCTATATTTTTCTGTCCATTGGTCTCGGCACAGTTGCTTTGGTGAATATGATCAAAAGAGCAATACGTGGTCAAATTCTTTTCCGCAATAACCTGTCCGGTGGATGCATCTACAAATACCTCACGTAGATCTCCATCTTCTTTATGGTGAATTTGTACCTGCCAACTCAAACGAACTTCTTGCTCGTTCAATGGGTAACCGATTAATTTCACATGCAGATCGTTAAGCAGCTGTTCGTTTTTCTCATAAACCGCATAACTTTTGCGTTTGAATCGTCGATCCATAGTCGCTCCTTGTTCAAATCCAAGGTGGCTATATGCACGCGTTACAGCCTCATCCATACCATATGTGGGGGCTACAGAGTTCAATCGATCCGCAAACCCGACAATGGCGTTACTGGCCACATGGTGAACCGCTCCATCGGAATTGATATGCACATTAACAATCCCGTTAAAGGCCTCAATATCGCGGTGTGCCTGCACAAAGTAGATATTGGTCAACCCACTTTGACGAGATACATTAATATCATTGACCAAAAGCTCTCCAATTTCGGGAGCACTCAAGTCCAATTCTGCAGCATTTTTTTCCAAATGTCGCAATGCAATGTCGAGTTGAGTTTGGTATTGGGCATGAACTGCAAACCCAACGAATAATAATATTAAAAATAGAAGAAATCGTTTCATTATCAGTATTTAATTTTGTTTCATGAATAATTAGCTTAGGAAGAATAAATTTACAACCTAACACATGGAATTTCATAAAATGTTCATTTTTTTCTCATCTTGAAATAAAACTATTGGAAAAGGAAATTATAGCAGGGAGGAAGCCGGTACTTGAAGGATTGGAACAGCACGTGTCTATAGATCGCATCTATATTGACAAAGGTGTAAAGGGAGATTACGAGAAAAGTATACGCCAACTCTGCAGGGAGCGGGAAATTCCGCTGAAAACGGTACCCAAACAATTCTTTAGAAAATACGGGCGTCTCAATCACCAGGGTATTCTCGCCTTAAAAGCGAGCACCATTTACTACAAACTCGATGATTTACTACCCGCTTTAAATGAAAGAGAAAAACCACCTTTGGTTCTTTTATTGGAGGGCGTGACAGATGTGCGCAACCTGGGTGCTATTGCCCGTTCCGCAGAGGTATTTGGTGTAGATATTTTAGTGGTGCCTATGAAAAATAGTGCACCCGTGAATGTCGAGGCTTACAAAACGAGTGCTGGGGCCATCCAGTTTTTGCCCATTGCCCGCGAGAAATCTATTACTTCCGCTATTAAAAGATTGAAGGAATACGGCTTCATTATTTACGGCACCGAATTGCATGGGGAAAAGTCCCCTGCTGAAATTCAGGGTGACGACCGCATTGCCCTTGTTATGGGAAGTGAGGATAAAGGCCTTGGGAGTGAAACTCTAAAACTACTGGATGAAAAAATTCGCATCCCACAAGTCGGCAAATCTGACTCTCTCAATGTATCTGTCGCCTGCGGAATTTGTTTGTATGAAATACTGAAAGAGAGAAAGTTTGAGAAATGAGCTGAAGGAAAACTGCAAGCCTGCCTGTCTTTCGAATGGGGCAAGCTGCTCTTAAAAATTGATAATCAATTGCTTGCTTATGGAAAAAAACCATTATATTTGGTCTCTGAAAGGGATTTTAAACTGACTTTTTGCAATGGGAACAATTATTTCATTACTCAACCACAAGGGTGGCGTTGGGAAAACTACAAGTGCCATTAACCTCGGAGCGGGTTTGGCTGAGCTCGGCAAAAGAGTACTTCTTGTCGATCTTGATCCTCAAGCCAACCTTACCGTTTCATTGGGCATTCCGAACAATGGGGCAACGATCTACGAGGCAGTGCGCGGAGAAAGCGACCCTGAACCTGTGGAAATCAAGAAAAATTTGGATGTTATCATCTCTACATTAGACCTTTCGGGGGCTGAAATGGAATTAATCAACGAAGCCGGAAGAGAATACATCCTCAAAGAAATTTTTGATCCTCTTGCAGAAGAATACGATTACATTCTTATCGATTGCCCTCCATCTTTGGGACTCCTTACTTTGAACGCGCTTACCTGCAGTGATCATGTGGTGATACCTTTGCAAACTGAGTTTCTAGCTCTTCAGGGTCTGGCAAAAATCAAACAGATCATAGATAAGGTGAAGTTCAGATTAAATAAGAAATTGGATATCGGAGGAGTGATTTGCACCATGTACGACAGTAGAAAAGTACTCAATAGAGATGTGGTAAAGACCATCCGAAAATATTTTGGTGAGAAAGTATTTGATACCTTGATTAGGGACAATGTATCCTTAGCAGAAGCCCCCGCTCAAAGACAGGATATATTTATTTATGCCCCAAAGAGTAGCGGAGCAGAGGACTACCTCGCCTTAAGTGCCGAATTGATCGAACGCGTTGAATCAGCAGTGGAAGCTTAATTTAGAACTACATTAAAGCGCAGAATTTTGGCTAAGAAAAATTTCAATAAAGGACTCGAAGACATCTTTAAAAAAGATGAAAAGGAAAATAATCCTGAAACAGAAGTGCTCGAACAGGAAAAACGTCCTGTAAAAGAGAAAAAACATTCTGAGACCCTCAGTCGTAAGAAGCTTAGGAAAAAATCTTCTCGCAAGAACTTTACTTTTGATTTGAATAATCTCCTCAGCGAAGCACTTCAAAGTACTGATGAAGATGACAAGGCCAAATCTGTAGACGAAACGAGATCGAAGCCCAAGAAAAGAATCAACAAGGTACCCCTCACCGGGATCAATGCATTGATCCGGAAAACGATTGACAGCGATTACGATAGCGATGCTCAACGCGAATTCAAACGCGTAACTTTTATCTGCGATAGGGATAAAGTGGCTAGACTCAAGCAAATCGCCAAATCAGAAAAAACTTATCTGAAAGATATCCTTATCGACTTGATTGAGGAATATATCGCCGACTTCGAAAAGTCCAAGGCCAGCCAAAATTAATTTCCATCCTTGTTTAAAGGCACTTAATTGTTAGTCAAATGTGGATATCTTTTTTTATCCTAAAAATTTCCTATTTTTGTTAGCCCTAATTAAAAACCAATATTTTGAGGAGCCTCTTAATACTGCTTTTTTTCGCCCTGGCTACGCCATTCCTCAAAGCGCAGCAACTCGAAAACGCCTTGCTCTGGAAAATTAGTGCGAGCGATCAAACTGATCAGGTTTCCTATCTATTTGGAACCATTCACATGATATCTGACGAGCATTTCTATATCCCTGACACACTCATTTCCATTCTCAAATCGAGCGATTCCATCTGTTTCGAATTAAACATCGACAACCCAATGGAAATGATGATGGGGTTTTACTCCATGGGCGATCGATTGTTTCTGCCGGATAGCAAAAGCCTGGATGACTACCTTACAGATGAACAACTCGCACTTTTTGACTCACACTTTAACGAATCAGCCTTACCGGCCAGCATGCTCAAACGCCTGAAGCCTCTCTTTACACTAGCCATGTTAGATTCTGACTCAGAAGAACTCGGGGACGTCAAAAGTTATGAAATGGAATTAAGTTCCCTGGCTATGGAGTATCAGGTGCCTACTTGCGGGCTTGAAAAAATGGAAGATCAATTGAAAATTTTTGATCAAATACCTCTGGATGAACAGATTGAGCAACTTATGCAGGCCATAGAGCAACCTGAGCGTACAGAAACTCAACCCATGCTCGACTCACTCGTTTACCACTACACCAATCAAAACCTAAACAAACTGGATGAAATGATCAGTCGCCAGTTTTATCAAAAAGAACAGGATTATGCAGATGTGTTTCTTAATGACCGCAATAAAAATTGGGTCGAAACCATAGACCTACAGATGAAAAACAAGCGAAAATGCCTATACGCGGTTGGTGCGGGCCACCTGGGTGGTAAAAAAGGACTCATTCAGCTTTTACGCGATAAGAAATACCTTGTGCAACCCATTATGTTCAACTGGCCAATGCCCCTGAGCACGAATGATTAAAGAAATCCACGGTTGGAAACCCCTTATTAAGGAGGATAGCTATGTCGCGCCTAATGCAGTCATCTGCGGTCAAGTCAGAATTGGCGCTAATTGCAGTATATGGTTCAATGCCGTGCTGCGTGGAGACGTTAACAGCATCACTCTTGGCGATGAATCCAATGTACAGGATGGATCCATTCTTCATTGTACTTATGAAAGATATGCGCTCAATATAGGACGTAGAGTTTCCATCGGTCACGGAGCGATTGTCCATGGCTGCACTGTAGAGGACGATGTGTTGATAGGCATGAGAGCGACCATTATGGACGGAGCCATTGTCGAAAGTGGTTGCCTAATTGCCGCAGGAGCACTCGTACCCGAAAATAAAATACTTAAATCAGGTTTCATCTATGCCGGTATTCCGGCAAAGCCCATCAAGCCACTCAACAGTTCAGACGCTCACGGAGAAATGACACGTATCGCAAAAAATTACCAGAAATACGCTTCGTGGTATAAATAGTCTCCCCTGGTTCATATTATTTTCTTTTCTTACGAATTCATTAACTTTAGATCGAATATAAACGGCCAAAAATGACTGAAGTCAAACTCTTCTCAGGAACCAATTCAGAATACCTATCCAAAAAGATCGCTGATTTTTACGGAGAAGAACTAGGCAATTATGAGTTGAAACGATTTAGTGATGGCGAAATGCAACCCGTCATTCGGGAGAGTGTGAGAGGAAGTTTTTCCTTTGTTATTCAATCGACCTTTGCCCCATCCGAAAATTTGATGGAGTTACTTTTGATGATTGATGCCCTGAAAAGGGCCAGCGCGGGTTACATTACCGCGGTAATTCCTTATTTTGGTTATGCCAGACAAGACCGCAAAGACAAGCCGAGGGTGCCCATTTCCGCAAAATTAGTTGCCAACATCCTACAGGCGGCGGGAGCAAGCCGTATTATGACCATGGAATTTCACGCAGATCAAATACAGGGCTTTTTTGACATTCCTGTGGATCATCTTAAAAGTGAAGCCATTTACATTCCCTATTTGCAAAATCTCGACCTGGAAAATGTCGTCTTTGCTTCTCCCGATGTCGGAGGCGTAAAAAGAGCCAGGATTTACTCTGCTCATTTTAACAAACGCCTGGTCATCTGTGATAAAGTACGCAAAAAGGCCAATGTCGTATCCGGGATGACCGTCATAGGAGATGTAAAGGGAAAGGACATTATTCTGGTAGATGACATTGTAGACACGGCAGGAACACTGTCCAAGGCTGCAGACATGCTCATAGAAAAAGGGGCTAAAAGTGTGCGTGCCATTTGCACGCATCCCGTCCTCAGCGGTAATGCCTATCAGACCATTGAGAATTCTGCACTGGATGAACTCATCGTTTGTGACACCATTCCCCTCAAGGAAGAATCTGCAAAGATCGAAGTGCTCTCTACAGCCAAGCTTTTTGCCAGGGCCATTCGCAATGTGCATGAGCACAAATCCATTTCAGCCCTATTTGTCAGTGACCGAAAAAGCTGATCAGACTTTGTTCCCAATATCGAGCAACTTTATTCTATTTTTTATTATCTTTGCAGTCCAAAATTAGAAAGCATGGAAACGGTCAAGCTAGAAGGTAAGAAGAGAGATATTGGCAAAAAGAAACATACCCGCGCATTGAGAAATTCGGGCGCCATTCCTTGTGTCATCTATGGAGGAGAGGAGAATATCCACTTTAGCACCGTTGTTAATGACGTCAAATCCCTTATTTATACACCCGACTTCAAAAAAGCTGAGGTTGAAATTGACGGTACCAGTCACAAATGTGTTGTCAAAGAAATACAGTTTCACCCAGTCTCTGACGAAGTCATTCACATCGATTTCCAAAAGTTAATCCCTGGTAAGAAAGTAACCGCTGAAATTCCCATGCACATTCAAGGTACGGCTCCGGGCATTATCGAAGGGGGCGTTCTTAGAAAAAAAATGAGAAAAATCAGGGTCAAATCTGATGCTGCCTCACTCGTGCATGAAATTATTGTAGATGTCTCGGCTCTGCGCTTGGGAGACATTGCACGAGTCAGCGACCTTGAAAAACCTGAGGGTGTACAAATCATGCTCGATCCTCAGACTCCAGTTGTTTCCATCGACAGGCCTAGAAAAGTCGTAGAGGTCGTCGACGAAGAAGCCGAAGGAGAAGAGGAAGCAACCGAAGAACCTGCTGCTACGGAATAATAGCCGTTCTCTAAATTTTAATGTCTATTTATCAGGGTACGCCACGTGCTCTAAGGTCAAGCCCTGTGCAGGAACAGAATAACTCATAGGTAAGCTATTTTGGCTTTGTAAGGCCTCTTGCAACTGACCTACTGTTAATTTTCTTCGTCCTATCAGCACCAAGCTGCCTACTATCAGGCGAACCATACCTCGCAGGAAACGATTGGCACGTATGACAAATGCTTGTTTGTCCTCCACCTCATCATAAATCCATTGCGCATGATGCACATCACAGACCATAGATTTGACATCACTCCCAGTTTTGCAAAAAGGACGAAAAGATTCAGCCTGCTCAAGAATCCCTATGGCCTTCTCGATGGCAGTTTTGTCTAAAGAGACCAAATCCGGACAATACCAACTATACTGTCTGCCTAAAGCCATTTTTTGACCGTTGATAGAATATCGGTACTGGCGATATGTGGCTGAGAAACGCGCATGAAAATCATCAGAAACAGCTGCCACTTTATTTATGGCAATATCGTCACCGAGCATACGGTTCAGCTTATATTTAAGATCAAACTCCGGACGTCCCGGCAAGTCAATATGTGCAACATAATTCCTGGCATGGACACCTGCATCAGTTCTTCCACATCCTGTGACGGTTATTTCTTTCTGATAAATTTTTGCCAGGGCTTTTTCAATAACTCCTTGCACGGTCCTTTCTTGATTTTGCACCTGCCAACCGTGAAAGTTCGTACCGTCGTAATCCAGCATCATACTATATCTGGTCCCTGTTCCTGACTTCATAAATGTTCGTTGATCGAATTTTACGCGAATTTATTCGAAAAAGATGCCACAATAAGATCTATCTTCTATATTTTCAAGGGAAACATTATTATTTGTTGCAAAATTAAAGCTTGTAGAAATATGAAAAATATTAGAATCAGGGAAACCAGAAGCATTGGGGACCGCTTCCCCGCCACTTTCGAGTATTTCTTTGCAGAATTGAAAGGCTTTTTCGTGCCTTTTTTGATTTATGCTGCCCCGCTCTTGCTTGTCGTATTGGGATATTCTACTTATGTATCCACTTCTATTATGGAAACCGTCTTGGAAGAAGGTAGTGCAGAAGACTGGGAAGAGATGTCCAAGCTCCTTGCCGAATCAGGTTTTTCTACCATGGACATGATCATGATTTTAATACTTAGTATTGTAGCCAGTGTTCTGACCATGAGCATATTTGGCTCTTACATGCGATTGAGGGAAGAACTGCAGGACAGTAGACCCGGTCCGGGGGAGGTATTCAGACATGCACTGCCGCGAATGTTACCCATGGCCCTGCTACTCATTTTATCCGGAATTGCATTCAGCCTAGGATTTATGGTGTTTTTGATAGGTGGATTAATCGTCGGTGTACTTTTCGCAGCCGCCTATCCCGCCATTTTTATGGAGGATTTGTCCGCCATAGAATCGATCCAGCGCAGTTTTCATTTGTGTAAGAAAAACTTCTTCAACACACTTGGCTTTTTCTTCATTCTTATTATTACAGTAGTTTTTACTTTTTTCATTTTGAGTTTTCTGTTGCAACCCATTTCTGCTCTCGGTATGAGTATGATGGAGGGAATGCCTATTTTGGGAGTCATTATCCTTGGCATTGCCGGCATTATCAATCAATTGATTAATGGGCTGATCTACATCGGACAATTCCTCCACTATGGCCATTTGTCTGAGAAAGAAGACAATCACAGCTTCGAAAATGAAATCAACGCACTGTAAAATACCTGTGATTGGATCCTTTAACTATTAAGAATGAAGTGAAGCCTCGGGCAATTTGTTCGAGGCTTTTTCTTATTCCAACTTGCGAACAAAATCAATAATCCATCAGCGACTGAATGGCCTCCGCCACCTTGTCGGTATTGGGAATCATGGTTTGCTCCAAAACAGAATTCAGTGGAATGGCAGGCATATTCTCACTACCAATGACCCGAACCGGAGCATCCAGGCTTTCAAAGCAATTCTCCTGAATCCTGGCGGCCAGGCTCTGAGCGAAGGTATTGTGTACTGGCTCTTCCGTAACGACAAGTACTTTTCCATGTCTTCGGGCCACTTCCATCATGCCTTCTTCGTCCAAAGGGTGCAAAGTGCGCAGGTCAAAGACCTCCACTCTACCGGGAAATCTTTCTGCCGCATTGGTGGCCCAGTGCACGCCCATCCCATAACTAATCACTCCAATCGTGTTTCCTTTCTTAATTTGCTCCTCCTGGGCAAGAACCCATGACTTACCCTCACCAAATGGCAGTCGATAATCCTCCGAAGGCAGAGGGCTTTTCGCGCGATGAGTACCAGGAATTTTAGACCAATACAGGCCTTTGTGTTCAAAAATGACTACCGGATTGGGATCGTCGTATGCCGCTTTCATCAAACCGTTAAGGTCTGCACCATTACATGGGTAGGCTATTTTCAAACCACGGATGTTGGTAACCACGGACTCTACGCTGCTGGAGTGGTACGGTCCACCGCTTCCATAGGCTCCGATAGGTACGCGGAGGATCATACTCACCGGCCACTTTCCTTCAGACAAATAACAAGAGCGACTCACCTCCGTGAACAATTGATTGAGTCCCGGCCAGATGTAATCCGCAAACTGCACCTCTACAATAGGCTTCAAACCCACTGCACTCATGCCCACGGTACTACCAACAATAAATGCCTCCTGAATGGGTGTGTTGAATACGCGATTATCTCCAAATTTCTGTGCCAACGTAGCCGCTTCTCGAAATACACCTCCTAATCTTCCACCCACATCCTGGCCATAGAGAAGACATTCTGGGTGGGTGCGCATCAATTCTTCTACAGCTAAAAGGGCACAATCCACCATGACTTTGTCTTCGGCACCATCAGGTCTTCGTGTTCCGGACTCTTGCGTAATGGCCGCAGGGGCAAAATCATGGGTATACAAATCTTTGGGCTCCGGATCCGGAGCATCAATGGCCTTTTTGAGGTCCTCTTCTACCTTAGTCCTGATTTCCAGTTCCATTTTAGACAGTTCCTTCTCAGAAAAGCCCACTTCCAGCATTTGATTGCGTGCGATGGGATAGGGATCTCTGGATTTGTGGTCTTCCAGGTCATCGCGATACCACTCCATGCGTACACCACTGGTATGGTGGTTGAGCAACGGCACTTCAGCGTGCACCAGCATGGGACGTCTTTCTTGTCGCACATACTGGACTGCCTCTGACATGCGCTGATAAGCCAGGCTAAAATCATTACCGGGCATGGTGATGGCTTCAATGCCGTGGAAACCCTGGATGAATTCGTAGGCATTTTGTGCTCGGGTCTCTGCTGCATTGGCCGAAATGTCCCATTCATTGTCCTGGATGAGGTATAGAATAGGCAGTTGTTTCAGGGCTGCCATCTGGAAGGCCTCAGACACTTCTCCTTCCGTGATACTGGCGTCTCCAAGGGAACAGAGCACAATCCCGCTTGCTTCGCGGGCATTATCAAACAGGTTTTCCAGCCCTTTGTACTTTAATCCAAGAGCCACACCGGTGGCCGGAATCGCCTGCATACCAGTGGCTGAACTCTGGTGTGGAATTTTAGGCATTCCAGGTCGATTGAGACTTGGATGAGAATAATAACTGCGTCCGCCACTGAAGGGGTCGTCTTTTTTAGCCAGCAATTGCAGCATCAACTCATAGGGTTGCATACCAATACTGAGCAACATACAATCATCCCTGTAATAGGCTGACAGATAGTCTTGCTCTTCCAACAGCAGTCCGGCAGCTGTCTGAATGGCCTCATGCCCCCTGGCGGTGGCATGCACGTATTTCGACACCAATTTAAAATTGTCTTCGTAAACCTCTGCCATTGTCTTGGCAGTACAAATCAGTTCAAATCCTTTTTTTAAAACCTCTTTTGAAATAACCTTGCTTCCAGAAGCTTGACTGTTCATGGGTTGATTTTTCTTTTCCGAGTCCGTTAAATTAAGCAATACATACTGCTTTACCTAAACCCAGCTTTCTATTGATTTTTATGACCTCTAGATTTCCTATGTAATGCAATATTGCTCTATTTTTGTAATTATGAGGCAGCCTTTTCTAATCCTAATTTTATTGTTGTTCTTCCTTTCAATGAAGGGTCAAGATGACTTGCTTTCGCTTTTGGATGACCAAAAAGAAACCTCTGTTGTCAATTATGCCTTCAAGACCAATCGTATCATTAATATGCATTCTATTGAGAATACCCATCGGGGTGTTCTTGATTTTAAGGTATCTCACCGCTTTGGTTTCCTTAATTCGGGGATTGACAATTTTTTTGGTCTGGATCAATCCTCCATACGCCTTGGTTTGGAGTATGGACTTAGCGATAGGTTGATGTTTGGTTTGGGAAGAAGCAGTTTTAGAAAGACCATTGATGGGTTCTTTAAATACAAGCTGGTCAGACAAAGAACTGGGACAAAGAAGTTCCCTATTTCCTTATCCTTATTCCATA